>JAAZLF010000735.1 GCA_012799425.1 Actinomycetales bacterium
CCGGATGGACGCGGTGTACTGCACCAACTCCATCTGCACCCCCTCGCGTGCCTCGATCCTGACCGGCACCTATTCCCACATCAACCGCGCCCCCTCGATCTACTCCGAGTTCGACTACCGGGTGCGCACCTTCCCCGAGGTGCTCCAGGAGCGCGGCTACCAGACCGCGCTCTACGGCAAATGGCATCTCGGGCACACCGAGGTCTCACGCCCGCGCGGCTTCGACGACTGGCGCATCTACCCCGGCCAGGGCGACTACATCGATCCCGTGATGAGCGGGCCCGAGGGCGAGGAGACCTTCGAGGGCTACGCGACGGACATCGTCACCCGCCAGAGCCTCGACTTCCTCGAACGCCGTGACCCCGAGCGGCCGTTCTGCCTGCTGGTGCACCACAAGGCCCCGCACCGTCCCTGGATCCCGCACCCCCGCTACGAGGGGATGTACGAAGCCGGCACCATCCCCGAGCCCGAGACCATGTGGGACGAGCACACCACGCGCGCGCAGGTGGTGCGCGAGGTGGCGATGCAGCTCGACGACCTGCGCCCCACCGACTACAAGGACGAGCTGCCCGCCGAGCTCGAGGGCGATGCAGAGGAGGCTCGGCGTGCCCGGTCCGCGTGGAAGTACCAGCGCTATATGCGCGACTACCTGCGCTGCGTCCAGGCCGTCGACGACTCCGTGGGCGAGATCCTCGACCACCTCGACGAGACGGGCCTGGCCGAGAACACGATCGTCATCTACACCTCCGACCAGGGCTTCTTCCTCGGCGACCACGGCTGGTTCGACAAGCGCCTGATGCTGGACGAGTCGCTGACCATGCCGATGCTGGTGCGCTGGCCCGCACAGATCGCGGCCGGCACGCGCCTCGCCGACATCGTCTCCAACGTGGACTTCGCCGCGACCCTCCTCGAGGCCGCCGGCGAGGACCCGGGCAGTCTCCCGGACCAGCAGGGCCGCAGCTTCCTGCGCCAGCTGCGCGGGCAGCAGGTGCCGGACTGGCTGCAGGCCGTCTACTACCGGTACTGGGAGCACGATGATCCCGAGCACCACGCCCCCGCCCACTACGGCGTGCGCACACCCACCCACAAGTACATCCGCTACTACAACGACGGGCTGGGCACCCCCGGATCCTCGGACCGCATCATGCCTGTCGAGGACGAGCTCTACGACCTCGTCGCCGATCCCCGCGAGATGACGAACGTCGCCGCGGATCCCGCGTACGCGGAGATGCTGGAGGAGCTGAAGGCGCTCACCGCCGAGCTGCAGGAGCAGTACGGGGATGCGCCCTACGAGGGGCCGGACACCCCGCGCCTGGAGTGGCCCACCGCCTGAGCGGGCGGGGTGCGGGGCTGCGAGGCTCAGAAGAGGAAGAGGCTCAGCATCCCCTGGCTCATCACCACGAAGAAGGTCAGGAATCCAAGCATCACCAGGCTGAAGACGATCTTCGAGAGCGGCCCCCACGGGGACAGGCTGCGCCCGTTCTTCGGAGCGATCATCCGCTCGGGACGGTCACGGTCATAGATTACCGAGACCTCCTGACCGGAGCGGTCCAGCATGCCGATGTCCCCGCGCAGCGGAGTGGTGCGCACCGTCTGCCCGCGATCGGTGGTGAACTCGATCGTCTCGATCATCGTGGAGGTGCGGTTGTCCTTGGTGCCGCTGATGTGCACGTTCGCGGAGATCACGCGGCCCGTGGTGCGCTGACCCCGTGAGGCCAGGTTCATGCCGCGGATCAGATTCCGCACCGCCGTGAACAGCATGAACAACGCCACCAGCCCGATCAGCGCAGGCACCAGCACGAACATCAGGCCGAAGCCCTGAAACCCCATCGGACACCCTTTCCCCCAGGTCGATACCGCACCCAGCCTAGATCGCGGAAGGCCCATGCGCGTGGCCGCGCCGGGGACCGGTCCTCTCCGGCCCGTGCTGCAGGCGGCACCGTGGCCGGTGCGTCGGCCGACGCCGCGCTCAGCGCACGGATTCGGCGTTCGGATCGGCAGTGACGTCGTGCTCCGCATCGCCCAGCAGGTGCGCGCCGCCGATCGGCTCGCTGCTCCAGCCCTCCAGCTCCCAGCCCTCGTCCGGATGGCCGATGAGGGTGACCATGCCGGTGTTGAACAGCGGGCG
>JAAZLF010000736.1 GCA_012799425.1 Actinomycetales bacterium
GCGCCGGATCGGGCGCCTGTGCGGAGGGTCGAGGGATCGCGCTCCAGTCGACCGGGCGGACTCGGCGGGCGGGGTCCGTCGTGCCGCCCAGGGCCTTCGGGGTGGGCCGGCCACCGCTGCTGCCGGGCATGCTCCCGCCTCTCCTCGTCGTCGCACTGCTCCTCCAGATGGTGACATGGCCGTGGTGTCGACTAGCGTGGCGCTCGTCGCCGACGCCCCCAGCCGTGAGGAAACCGTGGTCTCTCGCACCGCTCGCCCCCGCCCGTCCGCCGCCCGCCTCGCCGGCGCGCTGCTGGCCATGTCGCTCCTCGCCGCCGGCTGCGGTGGCCAGGAGCCCGCCCCGGAACAGGCCACGTCCGCTCCCGCCGCCTCCGATGCCGGCGGGGAGTCCGACGCCGGCGGTGCCTCCGACGGGGGCGGTCAGTCCGTCGCCGGCGTCCCGCAGGACCCCTACCCGGCCACCCCGGCCCCGGACGACTTCGAGGTGCCCGACCCCTGCTCGGGCGAGGGCGCCTACGGTGCGAAGGTGGGCGAGACCGCCGCCCCCGACCTGCCCGAGCGGGCCGGCGAGACGCTGACGATCGAGGTCACCGGGATCGACGGGGCGGATGCTGAGCTGAGCGCGACGCTCGGCGACGGCAGCCCCCGCGAGGTCGAGGCCCTGACCCTCGGGGAGACGGCCACGATCGATCTGTGGACGATCTCTGTGACCAGCGTCTGCGGCGACAGCCAGCAGGTGGAGTTCGACCTGATCGACTGATGTCCACCGCCCCTGCCGCGCACTGCTTCGACCTCGACGCCATCGGTGCGGGCCTGCCCGTCGCGTCGGCCCGCACCGAGCTGGAGGCAGCCGCTCACAGCGGCGCGATGGTGGTCACGGCGCCGCCCGGCACCGGCAAGACCACCCTGGTGCCGCCGCTGGTCGCGAACCTGGCCGACGGTCTGACGCTGGTCACCCAGCCGCGCCGGGTGGCGGTGCGGGCCGCGGCGCGGCGTCTGGCCCAGCTGGACGGTTCGGAGCTGGGCGGACCGGTGGGCTTCACGGTGCGCGGCCAGCGCCGGGTCGGCGCGCAGACCCGGCTGGAGATGCTCACCCCGGGCGTGCTGCTGCGCCGCCTGCTCGCGGATCCGGAGCTGCCGGGCGTCGCCGCGGTGGTGCTCGACGAGGTCCATGAGCGCTCGCTCGAGACGGACCTGCTGCTGGGCATGCTCGCCGAGGCGCGGCAGCTGCGGGAGGATCTGCTGGTCGGTGCGATGTCGGCGACGCTCGATGCCGCTGCGGTCGCCGAGGTGCTCGACGGCGCGGGGATCGTGGAGGTCCCCAGCGCCCTGCACCCGCTGGCCATCCGCCACGCCCCCTCCTCCGCGCCGCGGCTCGATGCGCGCGGCGTCACCCGCGAGTACCTCGACCATCTCGCCCGGACCGCCGCGCGGGCACAGCGCGAGCAGGCATGTGATGCGCTCGTGTTCGTGCCCGGTGCGCGGGAGGTGGATGAGGTGGTCTCCCGCGTGCAGGGTCTCGTCGGCGAGGAGGTGGAGGTGCTCGGCCTGCACGGGCGGCTGCCCGCCGCGCAGCAGGACCGCGCCACCGGCGGCCGCCGTCCCGGCGAGCCGCCGCGGATCGTGGTCTCGACCGCGCTCGCGGAGAGCTCCCTGACGGTGCCCGGCGTGCACCTCGTGGTCGATGCCGGGCTGTCCCGCGAGGTGCGACGGGACCGCGGCCGCGACATGTCGGGGCTGGTCA
>JAAZLF010000737.1 GCA_012799425.1 Actinomycetales bacterium
GAGATCGGTCATGGTCTGCTCGTCCACGGCGGCGGTGACCATGCCGGTGTAGCCGCAGTCGCGGGCGAGCTCGGCGCGGTACTCCTCGGCGTGGACGCCGGAGGCGGAGGCCTTGATCCGCATGGGGAGGTCCTTGGAGACCAGCACCACGTTCTTGCCCTCGAGCTGGAGGTTCTTGGCGACGGCGAGGATGCGTGTGTCGTTGTCGCCGAGGCGGAAGCCGTCCGGCAGCGAGGCGGTGCTCATGTGGTTGAGCTCGACGTGCACGTGGCCGCCGTCCTTGCCGATCGGGAGCGGGCGGGAGAGGTTGCCGTGCTGGGCGCGCAGGTCGTCGAGGATGCGCAGGGCCTGGCGTGCGAAGTACCCCAGGTCGGGGTGGTGGCGCTTGGCCTCGAGCTCGGTGACCACCACGATCGGCAGCACGATGTCGTGCTCGGCGAAGCGGTGCAGCGACAGCGGATCGGACAGCAGCACCGAGGTGTCGAGCACATAGGTGATCACCCCGGTCTCGATGTCCGCGAGCATCTGCTGTGCGGCGCCGGGCAGCAGGGAGGGCACCACCGGGGCGCCGTCCGGGTTGGCGGCTCCGATCACCGCCGTCCCGGAGCTGATGCCGAACGATGCCGTGCCGCGGGTGGCGGGCATCGTCTCGCGGGCGGTGGTGGTCTCTTCCATGGGAGCCTCCCGAGATCGAGCGGATGCCTGGACCATAGCCCTGCGATCATCCGCCGAGGGGTGCGTACCCACGGGGTGCGGGTACACGTTCACCCGATCGTCATCGGGAGTTCTGCCGAACCCCCGACATCGCCAGTGTGCCACCGCTCACATGGCGCGCGGCGCAGACCCGCGGGCGGGTCCGGCTGCTGCGCGTCGAAGGTGCCGGGTGGACGGCGGTCGGCAACCGACGGCGGAACGGTTCTCGCGCGGCGTCAGCCGACGGGCCGGGAAGGCCGACAAGCCCGTTTGGCCGCTGAACCGGGAAGGCCGACAAGCCCGTTCGGCCGCTGAACCGGGAACGCCGACGAGACCGGCTCAGCCGCGAACCGGGAGCGCAGAGCGGCCGGGTGCGCCGAGGGCCGGGGTCCTGAAGGAGCCGGTGCCGCCCACGAGCCGCGCTCAGACGCCGAAGCGGCGCTCGCGTCGGCAGAAGTCGCGCAGCGCGCGCAGCAGGTCCACTCTGCGGAACCCGGGCCAGTAGGTCTCGCAGAACCAGTATTCGGAGTGCACGGACTGCCACAGCAGGAAACCCGAGAGCCGCTGCTCGCCGGAGGTGCGGATGATCAGGTCGGGGTCGGGCTGACCGCGGGTGTAGAGATGCTCGGTGATCGAACCGACGCTGATGGCCGAAGCGATCTGTTCGCCGTCCAGGCCCAGTGCGGCCTGCTCTCGCACCAGCTCGCGCACGGCGTCGACGATCTCCTCGCGGCCGCCGTAGCCGATGGCGACGTTCACCGTGAGCCGGGATTCGGGGGCGGTCTGCGCCTGGGCACGGGCGATGCCCTCTCGCATCTCCCGGGGCAGCGCCTCGGCGCTGCCGGTCAGGCGCACGCAGTATCCGGCGACGATGATCTGCTCGATCGTATCGGCGATGATCTGGTAGAGGGCGCCGAGCTCCTCGGGCGGGCGGCGGAGGTTGTCGGTGGAGAGCATCCATACGGTGATCAGCGGGATCTCGAGGTCCTCGCACCAGGAGAGGAACTCGAGGATCTTCGCGGCGCCCGCTCGGTGGCCGTGCTCGGTGCTCTCCCCCGCCTCCTTGGCCCAGCGGCGGTTGCCGTCCACGATGACGCCGAGGTGCTGCGGGAGCGAGAAGGCTTCGAGCTCCTTGGTGAGCCGGCGCTCGTAGACGCGGTAGAGGAGACCGTCGTCATCCATCGCAGCCTCCGTTCCGTCGTGCCGTCGCTCGTGCGTGCGCGGGCGGCGCTCCCCCGCGCCATCCGCTGCTGTCATGGTGGGCCGTCGGCGTGGCCGGCGGCGCGCTGCTCCCATTATCGATCACGACCGGCCGGGTCCTGACGAACTCGGCAAATCGACACCGGATGCGCACAGGGAGCACACGGTCGACCTACGGTCCCGTAGGTTACGGTGAACCCATGAACACCAGACTTCGCCGAGAGCGCGATGCGCGCTCTGCCGGGAACCTCCCGGAATCCTCCGACGGCGCCGGCGGCGAGCAGCTGACCGAGGACCCGGCCTCCCGCGAGATCGCCGATGCGGTCGCGGAGAGCGGCCGCACCGAGCTCCCCGGCGACGAGGATCTGCCCACGGCGGACACCTTCCCCTTCGCGCCGCGCACCCTCACCCGGGCGATGGCCCGCCGTGCCACGCAGCTCGGGCTCCAGCTGCCCAAGCCGCGCCTGCGCGGCACCCTGCACCTGATCGCCTTCCCCACCTCGCTGGTGGTCGGCCTGCTGCTGGTCGCGATCGGCGAGACGCTGCTGATCCGGCTGGCCTGCGCGGTGTTCGTGCTCACCGCCGGCATGCTCTTCGGCATCAGCGCCGTCTACCACCGCGGCACCTGGACCCCTCAGCGGGCGATCATGCTGCGCCGCTTCGACCACGCGAACATCTTCCTGATCATCGCCGGCACGTACACCCCGCTCGCGGTCTCGATGCTCGAGCCGAGGCCGGCGATCACGCTGCTCTCGATCGCCTGGGGCGGAGCGCTGATCGGGGTGTGCTTCCGCCTGTTCTGGACCGGCGCTCCACGCTGGATCTACGTGCCCGCCTACATCGCGCTGGGCTGGGTGGCGATCTTCTACATGCCGCAGCTGCAGGCCGGGGGCGGCTGGGCGGTGGTCTGGCTGCTGGTGATCGGTGGGATCGCCTACACCGCAGGCGCGGTCATGTACGCGCTGAAGCGGCCGAACCCCTCACCGGCCTGGTTCGGCTTCCACGAGTTCTTCCACGCGGGCACCCTGATCGGCTTCGGCTGCCACTTCGCGGCGGTGGCGGTCGCCGTCAGCTGAGCGGAGCTCCGCTCAGCGGCGGTCCCCGCCGTCCGGGCTCTCGCCCTCGCCGTCGTCGGGCTCCTCGGCCTCGTCGGCTGGCTCGGCGGGCGTCTCCGGCCCCTCGTCCGCGCCTGCATCGTCATCGCCCGGCTCGGTCCGATCGGCCGGGCCGTCGGCCCCGTCCCGCGCCGCAGCGGCCTCCGCCTCGGCGCGCTCCTGCGCCTGCATGCGCTCCTCGACCCGCGCCTGCGCCTGGATGCGGCGGGTGTGGCGGGTCATGCTGACCGCCAGCAGCGCCACCAGCACCGCCAGCACGAAGGCGGCGAAGAAGCCGGACAGCCCCGGGGAGACCGTCACGGAGTTCAGCTCCTCGCCGTCCGAGGGGCTCGGGGCAGCCAGCAGGATGCCGGTGGCCAGTGCCGCGGCGCTCACGGACGCGCCTCGACGGTCTCGTGGCGCAGGCCCGCGAACAGGTCGGTCTCGGGGAGCTTGACCCCGATCCGGGAGATGTGGAGCTCGTAGTCCTCGGTGCCCCAGGCGGCCGTCTCCGCCTCATGGGAGATCCGGAAGAACGGGCCCTCGGGGTCGACCTGCGTGGCGTGGGCCCGCAGCGCGTCATCGCGGATCCCGAGGAACTCGCGCACGTCGACGCGGGTGGTCAGCAGGCGGTCCTGGCTCTCGTCATAGTGCTGGAGCATCTGGTCGAGCATCTCGTTGGGCGTGCCCTCGCCGCGCAGATGGCGGCTGACCGCCGAGAAGCGCTGCCGGTGGAAGCCGTTGATGTAGTACAGCTTCGCGATCGACCACGGCTCGCCGAGCTCGGGCGCGTACTCGGGGTCCGCGGCGAGGTCGAAGGCGGCGACGCTGATGCGGTTGACCTGGATGTGGTCCGGGTGCGGGTAGCCGCCGTTCTCGTCGTACGTGGTCATCACGTGGGGGCGCAGGCGACGCACCGCCTCGACCAGCGGACGCACGGCCTCCTCGACGGGGGTCGCGGCGAAGCTGCCGGCCGGCAGGGGCGGCAGCGGGTCGCCCTCGGGCAGGCCGGAGTCGATGAAGCCGAGCCACTCATGGTCCACGCCGAGGATCTCCTGGGCGCGCTCCATCTCCTTGCGGCGGATCTCCGGCAGGGTGTCGACGGTGATGGTGGGGTCGTCGCGAAGCCGCGGGTTCAGCACGTCGCCGCGTTCACCGCCGGTGCAGGTGATGACCGTGACCTGGGCGCCCTCGCGTGCGTACCGCGCGGTCGAGCCGGCACCCTTGGACGATTCGTCGTCCGGATGCGCGTGGACGGCCACCATCCGCAGGGTTTCATCAGGGGCGGGCAGCTGGACGGTCACAGGACTCCTCGGAGACGGCAGGACAGGGAACGGGATCCACGGGGCGGTGCGGGCGCCTCGCGCACGCGGCGGGAGGACGGCGCACCAGCGTCCGATCGTACGCCACCCCCGCTGGGCGGAACCGGTGACCGCGACACATGCGGCCGAGGGGCCCGGCGCTGCGGGCCTACGTGGCGGACGCTCCGAGCCGATGGCCCTCGAGGTCCCGGGCCGACGTGACGGGCGCCTTGCATCATGTCGCTGCGCTCACGGGAACGCCTCGGGAGGGTCTGGGAGACTGTGCCCATGAACGATGTCAGGGAACGCCAGGCGGACC
>JAAZLF010000738.1 GCA_012799425.1 Actinomycetales bacterium
AAGGCACACGACGATGCGACGGTGCTCACACTTCTGCTGTCGCGTGGGCACCGGCGCGCCGTCGAGCCCGAGCACCTGCGGGTCTCCGGGGTGTGAGAGAACTGCCGTCCCGCCTCGCGATTTGGTGAGCACATGACTCATGCGACCGCTCTGCACTACTTCGGCAAACCTGAATGGAACCTGCATGCCACCTGCGGTAACAGAGCTTCCCGGCGCGTTTACAGCGCGGGCGGAAAGGCATATGCTCGGCGTCAGACGCACGCTCCGGGCACGTGTCCCGCGTGACAGCTCGAGGTGGTGCGTCCGGCAGGATCGACTGATACTGTTCCCAGTGCCGGAAGACGTTGAAAACTTTATAGATGTGCCGTTCCTCAAGACCCCCCTCATGGGGAGCGGCCAGACGGGCAACATGCCAGGTTCCCCCACCTACGGCTGCCCGTCCGCCTGTTCGCCCGCACCCACCCCTGACGGACGACAGGCTCTGACGAGCGGTCCGTGAGCCCCCCGACACTGTCGGCGGAGAGCTCCGGGCCGCTCGTCGCATTTCCGCTCCGCCCGGCGCCCGTTCCGCCCGGCGCTCGCTCCACCCGGCGCTCGCTCCGCGCGACCAACCCGTTCGGCGCGGCCTGGCCGCCCCGCGCTCGGCGTGCACGGATCCCGGTCGATTCCGCACCAGGTCCGGGGCGGATCCGGCTCGGAACCGACCGGAATTGTGCCGGGCGGAGCTGAGCGTGGCCGAGCTGGCCGAGTTGTGCGCGCCGGGCGCTGTGGTGCGGGGTCGGTGGCTCGCTCAGCAGCCGAGGATCGCGACGTCGCTGCCCGGGTCCAGGCGGTAGCCCGCGCCGCGGACGGTCGAGATCAGGCGGCGGTAGCGGCCCAGCTTGGTGCGCACGCGGCGCACGTGCACGTCGACCGTGCGCTCACCGGTCTCGTCGGGCGACTCGGCCCAGACGGTCTCCATGAGCTCGGTGCGACCCACGGTGCGGCGCGCGTTCTGCGCCAGCTGGGACAGCAGCTCGAACTCCTTGTAGGTGAAGTCCACATCCTGCCCGTCGATCCGCACCCGGCGACCGAACAGATCGATCACCAGGCTGTCCTCCGGGGCGGAGGAGGGGCTGGAGGGGCTGACCGCCGTGGCCTGCAGCGTGCGGCGGCGAGCGATCTCCGCATCCCGGCGGGCGGGGGAGTTGGCGGAGACCACGCCGGTGCGGCGCGGGCGCAGCGGGCTCACCGGGGCGACCGACTGGGACCGCGGCGGCAGGGTGCGCGCCGCGGACCGGCCGGTGGCCGAGAAGGTGTGCGGGTTGTTGACCGACACGGTGGTGCGGCCGTCGCGTGCGGCGACCTGGCGCTGGGCGTGGGTGCGCAGCTCATCGGCGATCAGTGCGGTCTCCACGTCGCCGGTGCCGGCGGGGAGGGTGACGGACACGGTGATGGTCACCGTGTCCTCGGAAGCCTGCGGCTTCGGGGCGGTGCCGCCCACGCGGTACAGCGGGCGGGCGGTGCCCTTGCGGGCGGAGGCGTAGGTGGTGGGGCGATCCAGGGCGATGGTCATGAGATGAGTTCTCCGAGGTGCGGCGCGGTGAGCGCGGCGGGCGGTGGACCCGGGATCCCTGGGAGATCGACGCAGTGAGGCGGATGGTTCAGGGGTGTGCTCCCGGTAGCACCTGGAGCCCGCGCCTTCCGGCCGGCTCCTGTCAGCCGACCTCGGAGGTGTCGTGAGCGCTCAGAGGCTCGGCTGACGATGCATCATCGGCATCATCATCATGAACATCATCATCGAACGCATGGCGGGGCGGACCACCCGGCGGGTGGTCTCGCGGAGCCGAAGCGCTGCGTTCGTGGACATGGCTGCAATGGTGCACCCCCTCGTCGAGAACGACAAGGGGGTGTTCACAGTGTGAAACAGAGCTGGTCCCGGGCGTGCGGCGCCGGGTGCGGCTCGGAGGTCAGCTGATCAGTCGACCACGCCGAAGAGGCGGTCGCCGGCGTCGCCGAGGCCGGGAACGATGTAGCCGTTCTCGTCGAGCTTCTCGTCGACCGCGGCCGTGACGATCGTCAGGTCGATCGAGGGGTCGATCCGCTCCTCCATGGCTGCCAGGCCTTCGGGGGCCGCCAGCAGGGTCACGCAGGTGATGTCGCGGGCGCCGCGCTCGTGCAGGTACTCGCACGAGGCGATGAGGGTGTGGCCGGTGGCCAGCATCGGGTCCAGCACGAAGCACTGGCGGCCGGTGAGGTCGTCGGGCAGGCGGTTGGCGTAGGTGGTGACCTCGAGGGTCTCGTCGTTGCGCACCATGCCCAGGAAGCCCACCTCGGCGGTGGGCAGCAGGCGGGTGAGGCCGTCGAGCATGCCGAGGCCGGCGCGCAGGATCGGGACCACCATCGGCTTCGGGTTGGTCAGCCGGGTGCCGGTCACCGTGGTCACCGGTGTCTCGATCTCCACCGGTGCGACGGCCACGTTGCGGGTCGCCTCGTAGGCCAGCAGGGTCACCAGCTCATCGGCGAGCTGGCGGAACACGGAGGAATGGGTGGCGCGATTGCGCAGCACCGACAGCTTGTGGGCGACGAGCGGGTGGTCGATCTGGAGAACGCGCATGGGGCGAATCTACCGGAGTGCCGCAGCGGCGAGATGCGTTCCGCGGCTCTCGCGGGGGTGAGGAGGGCCTCGTCGGCGTGCGGGTCGAGGCATTTCCGCAGCACCCCTTGGCAGCCTGTGAAATAGCTGTTAGGTTTCGTAACACTTTCCCTACGGCGGTGCGGCTGGAAGTCCATTGGCGTGTACTTTTCAGGCACTTCTGTGGGGAGGATGGTCGTGCAGTCTGCGACCTCCGTCGTCCGCCGGGCACCGTTGCCCAGGAGATCCCCGGAGAGTCAGAACATGAGCAAACCCCTGTACAGAGCGCTCGCGGCGACCGCCGTCGCGGCGATCGGCCTCGCCCCGTTCGCGGCCGCCCAGGCAGAGGGCGGCGACGCCCCCGCTGCAGAGCCCGGATACACAGAGCAGGTCCTCGCCGTCGGCAAGGGCGGCGACAGCAACCAGAAGGAGCCATGGGGCCATGAGCTCGGCGCCTTCTTCAACTACCGGATCCCCGCGATCATCCAGCTGAACAACGGCGACCTCATCGCCTCCTATGACGGCCGGCCCACCGCCGCCGACTCCCCCGGGCCAAACTCGATCCTGCAGCGCAGGTCCACCGACGGCGGTGCCACCTGGGGCCCGGAGACCTTCGTCCACGAGGGCACCGTCGCGGACCCGACGGACCCGGACTCCCTCCAGCACGGCTACTCCGACCCCTCGATGGTGTACGACGAGGAGACGGGCACGCTGTTCAACTTCCACGTCTACTCCAAGGACAGGGGCTTCATGGACGGCGGCTACGGCGCCGACGACGAGGACCGCGATGTGCTCAGCGCCGCGCTGTCCGTCTCCGTCGACGGCGGGGAGACCTGGGAGCACCGCCTGGTCACCGACACCTTCAAGACCGACGACATGCGCGCCGCCTTCGCGAGCTCGGGCCACGGGATCCAGATCAAGAACGGCCCCCACGCAGGCCGCCTGGTGCTGCAGTACGCCGGCCAGTTCGACGACACCTCCCTGCGCGCCTTCTCGCTCTACTCCGATGACCACGGCGAGACCTGGCAGCGCGGCGAGCCCGTGGGTACCGCCATGGACGAGAACAAGGTCGTCGAGCTCTCCGACGGCACCCTGATGCTGAACTCCCGCATCCATGCGGGCGCCACCGGCCGGTACGTCTCCCTGTCCGCCGACGGCGGCGAGACCTGGAGCGAGCCCGAGGTCGACACCACCCTCGTCGACCCCGTCAACAACGCCTCGATCATCCGCAAGAACCCCGATGCCGAACCCGGCACCCGCGAGTCGAAGGAGCTGCTGTTCAGCAACGCCGCCTCGATCAAGAACCGCTCCAACGGCACCGTGCGCTACTCCTGCGATGACGGGAAGACCTGGCCGATCGAGCGGGTCTTCGCCCCTGGCGGGATGTCCTACTCGGACCTGGTCGCCAAGGACGACGGCAGCTACGGCCTGTTCTACGAGGGTGAGGGCGGTCAGCTGCTCTACGCCGACTTCACCGAGGAGTGGCTGAACCCGTTCTGCGCACACGTGGAGCCCGTCTCCGTCGGCGTCGCCGCCGGCGAGACCGAGCTGGCCACCGTCACCCTCCGCAACGACGACGATCGCGAGCTGCCTGCGGGCAGCGTCGTGGCCTCCGTGGCCGACGGCTGGGATGCCCTCCCGACCGACGTCCCGGCCCTGGCACCGGGTGAGGAGATCGAAGTGGAGGTCGAGGTCACCGCCCCGCCCACCGCCCGGGCCACGAACGCCCCGATCGCGGCGGACCTCGAGTTCACCGCCGGCGACTTCAGCTTCCGCGGCAGCCTCGCCGTGGACGTGACCGTCGGCGGCACCGTCCCCGGCGAGAACTCCGAGCATGGCGTGCGCACCTGCCTCGAGGGGCAGAACGATCCCGAGCTCGACTCGCCGCTGATGCTGAACGTCGTGTCGAACTGCAGCTTCGAGAGCGATGACTTCACCTCCTCGGAGCGGGACTGGAGGTGGTTCGGTGAGGACGACTCCGCTCATCCCGAGACCGAGACCCTCCCCGACGGCAGCGAGAACACCTTCGCCCTGATCGACACCGGCGAGATCGACAACCACATCTGGCAGGCCGTGCCGACGGTGCCCGGCCGCACCTACGTGGTCAGCGCCGACATCAAGGTGGGCGCCACAGAGGGGTACACCCCCAGTGCTGTCTTCCTCACCGCCAAGGGCATGCACCCGGATGGTTCGCAGAACCAGGGCGCCACCACCCAGCTGACCACCGGCGAGCTGGTGGACGCGGTCGACTGGGAGCGCAAGACCTTCACATTCACCGCGGTCAACTGGAGCACCTTCGTGGGCACCGTGAAGTGGGCCGCGCAGGACGCCGAGGGCCACGTCGAGAACACCACCATCGCGATGGACAACCTCTCCGTCCACGAGGAGCAGTCCTACGAGCTGGTGTGGAACGACGAGTTCGACGGCGACTCCCTGGACCAGGGCAGCTGGGGCTATGAGCTGGGCAATGTGCGCGGCAACGAGCAGCAGCACTACTCCTCCAGCACCGACAACGTCGACGTCCGCGACGGCAACCTCGTGCTCGGGGTGACCGATCGCCCCCAGGAGGACCAGTACCGCAACACGGCGCGACACGGCGACAACGCCCGCACGGTGAAGTACAACTCCGGCTCCGTGCGCACCGAGGGGCGTGAGGAGTTCCTCTACGGTCGCGTCGAGGCGCGCATGGCACTGCCCGAGGGCAAGGGCGCCTTCCCCGCCTTCTGGATGCTCGGGGCGGACTTCCACATGGACGGCCGGGTGAACATGGAGCAGGGCTATTCGTGGCCCGGCACCGGTGAGCTCGACATCATGGAGATCATCGGCGCTCCGACCGAGGAGCGTGCCGCACAGGGCGAGGTCGGCAAGGACGGCAACTCCAACGCCGTCGTCTACGGCACGCCGCACTTCTTCCACACCCAGGGCGATGCCGACGGGGACGGCTCCTACGCGCCCACCGCCCTGGGCGGCAGCCTCGAGGCACCCGAGGCGGTCTCCGAGGACTACCACGTGTACGGGATCGACTGGAACCCGGACTACATCGCCTGGTACGTCGACGGCGTCGTCTACAACGTCATGTACTTCCCGACCGAGGCCACCCAGGCCGCGAACAATCGGGCGTTCATCGAGGAGGAGGTGGCTCGCTTCCAGTCCGCCGCGGACTCCCTGAACCGCCCCCAGTACCTCCAGCTGAACCTCGCCACCGGCGGCAACTGGGCCGGTGACGCGGGCGACCACCTCGCCGAGGACGGCGCGGAGCTGAAGGTCGACTGGGTGCGCTACTACCGCAGTGCCGCCCAGCAGGAGGCGGCAGACGCCTACTACGAGGGCCAGCCCGCGCTCGACGGCGTCACGCATCGCACGATGCACGCCGGCGAGGCGGCAGACCTCCTCGAGGGCGTCTCGACCTCCGACGGACACCATGTCGAGTACTCGATCAATGACGAGCACACCTTCGTCAATGGTGGGGTCGAGGGCGGACGCAACGAGGTCACCCTCAGGGTGAAGGACTCGGAGGACACCGAGGCTCTGCAGTCGCTCGCCCCGGGCGTCTACTCGCTGCACTACACCGCGCTCGAGGACGGCGCCGACTACACCGGCGGCCAGAGCCCCGAGGCGCGGGCCGTGCGACAGACGGTCCTGCTGACGGTCCTGCCCGAGGAGGGGCTGCACGGCACCACCGGCGGCACCCTCGCCGACGTCGAGCTGCCCGAGGGCTGGAGCTGGGTCGACGGCTCGCAGGTGCTGGGCGCGGAGCCGGAGGTGAGGACCATGGCGGCCGCCGCTGATGGTCCGAGCTACTCCGCGGTCTTCACCCAGGCCACCGATACGGTCACCGATCCCGAGAAGCGCCGTCAGGTGACCATCGAGATCCCCGCCGAGCTCATCGCCCTCGACGACGAGACGCCGGACGGCGGGGAGCAGCCGGGCGACGGAGACGGTCCGGCTCCCGGCGAGGGCGATGGCCCGGCACCGGGCGAGGGCGATGACCAGACGCCCGGCGACGATCAGTCCGGTGAGGGGGACGTCGCCGAGGAGGACGCCCCGGGCTCCGGCTCCGGCGGCGCGTCGGGCGCCGACCGGGCGGAGGGGAGCGGCACCAGCGG
>JAAZLF010000739.1 GCA_012799425.1 Actinomycetales bacterium
CCCTGCTCTTGGACAGCGCCATGTGCACGCCCACCACATCGTGGCCGGCGTCGACGGCGCGCGCCGCGGCGACGGCGGAGTCCACCCCGCCGCTCATCGCTGCCAGCACCTTCACCACATCCGCCTTTCACTCGTCCAGCACTCCAGTGTACGGAGCACGACGCCTCCGCCCGAGAGCCCGAGGACGTGATCTGCGCCCCGCCCGCGCAGCCACCAGTGGACTGCTGTTCGACACCGCGGTCGCTACGCTCGCTGCATGCAGATCCCGGGCCTGACCGACCGCCAGCGCGCGAGCCTGGACCGCTGGGCGCCTCGAGCCGCTCTCGTGCACGACCACAGCTGGGGGCTCGTGCAGACCACCGTCCTCGAGCTCGACGACCCTCACCACGGCAGGGTCATCCTCAAGGCTGGTGGGCCCGAGGATCACCATCTGGCACGGGAGCTGCGCGCCCACCGCGATTGGCTGCAGCCCTGGGTGCGCACCGGGCATGCCCCGCAGCTGCTCGCGGCCGACGAGGGGGCGAAGCTGCTGATGACCCGGTTCCTGCCGGGCAGGCTCGTCGAGGGCGACCCCGCTCAGGATGCGCCGGACACCTATCGGCAGGCCGGCGAGCTGCTGGCCCGATTCCATTCCCAGCATGCACAGCCCTCGAGCAACTGGAACAGGCGCCTGGCGCAGCGGGCGCTCAGCCGGTTGGAGCGTCCCCACCGGATCGATGCCGCCTGCGCCGCTGCACTGCGCGCGGAGGTCCGCACATGGCCGGAACGCGGGGAGGTGGCCCTGGTGCCGACGCATGGGGACTGGCAGCCGCGCAACTGGCTGGTCGACGACGGCACGGTGCGGCTGATCGACTTCGGTCGGACCGCTCTGCGGCCTGCGGTCGAGGACCTCGCCAGACTCGCTCGGCAGGACTTCGCCCGCGACGCCTCGCTGGAGCGCGCATTCCTGACCGGATACGGAGAAGATCCTCGCGATGCCGGGCTGTGGCGACGGACGCTCGTATCCGAGGCGATCGGCACGGCGGTCTGGGCATACGGTGTGGGCGACGAGCCGTTCGAGCAGGTGGGCCTGAGGCAGATCTCCCGGCTGCTCGGCTGACTCGACCCCCTCGGGCTTCAACCGAACAGGGCTCCGACCTTCCGCGCCCTCTCGAGCGCCTCCGGCAGCGCGGCGAGCAGGATGTCGACATCGCGCTCCGTGCTGGTCCAGCCCAGCGAGAGGCGCAGCGCGCCGCGGGCCTGCTGATCGCTCACTCCCATCGCAGCGAGCACGGGACTGGCCTGGGTCACCCCTGCCGAGCAGGCCGAGCCGGCAGCGGAGTCCACGCCCCTCTCGTCCAGCAGGAACAGCAGCGAGTCCGAGTCCGCGCCGGGGAAGACCACGTGCACGATGTGCCCGGACTGCGGGGCGTCCTCCGGCAGGGTGAAGCGGGCCGCGGGGTCGAGGGCGCGGATCCCGGCGCGGAGCCTGCCGGCGAGGGCCCGCAGCCGCTGCGACTGCTCCTCCCTCTCGGCGAGGGTCTCCTGCAGCGCGGCCGCACAGGCGGCGGCGAGCGCGGCGTCGAGGGTCCCCGAGCGCACTCCTCTCTGCTGCCCGCCGCCGGTGCTGGTCACGGCGAAGGGCACGCCGGGCCGCGCCACGAGCGCTCCGACGCCCACCGGCGCGCCGATCTTGTGGCCCGACAGGGTCATCAGGTCGACGTCCTCCCAGGACGGCAGGGGTACGTGCCCCACGCCCTGCACCGCATCGGTGTGGACCAGCGTGCCATGGGGGCGGGCGGCTGCGGCGAGTGCGGCCAGGTCCTGCACTGCGCCGGTCTCGTTGTTGACGAGCGCGGCGCTGGCCACGCTGACCGCGCCATCGGCCAGCGCCTCGGCGACGGCGTCGGGGCGCAGAGCGCCGAGGTGGTCCACGGGCAGCTCCCGGGCCTCGATGGCAGGTGAGCCCTCGGCGAGGGACCGGGCCGTGGCGACGACGGCCGGGTGGTCCGTCGCGGCGACCGCGACCGCCGAACGCGCAGGGTCCTCAGCGCGGGCGCCCAGCGCCACGGCTCGCAGCGCGAGGTTGTCCGCCTCGGTGCCTCCTGAAGTCATGATCAACCACGAGCGGCGCACCCCCAGCAGCGAGGCGATCTGCTCGAGAGCCTCGTCCAGCACGGCACGCGCCCGTCGGCCCGAGGAGTGCACCGACGATGGATTGCCGCGCACCTGCGAGGCCTCGAGGAATGCGTCCCGCGCGGCGGGCCGCAGCACCGTCGTCGCGGCGTGGTCGAGGTAGGCGCGCTCGCCGGCGTCGGCGGTCACCACGGCTTCACCGGGTTCTGGTCGGAGCCTCCCTCGCCGTCGCCCTCGCCGCCCTGGGAGTCGCGGTTGCGCTCCTCGAGCTCGTCGTCCTTCTGGTTCTCCTCGGAGCCGCCATCGGTCGGAGCCTCCTCCTCGGGGCCGTCGCCCTCGGGATCCTCGCGGGTGGGGTCGCCGGGATCCTGCTGGCCGGGCTCGCCTCCCTCGTCGGCCCCGCGGTCGGCCGGATCGTTGCCGGCCTCCTCGTCGGCCTCACGGCGCTTCTCCTCGATCCGGTCGCCGTTGTCCTCCGTGGTCTCGGAGTCCTCGTTCCCGGCGCCCTCGCCCCCGCCTTCGCCTTCCCCTTCGCCTTCTCCACCACCGCCGCCGCCGGCGCAGGGGGCGAGCAGCTCTTCTGCCTCGAAGAGGCGGTCGGCGCGCTCCTGCGGATCCTCGATCAGATCCGCCTGGCGCTCGATGGAGATCGCGAGGTTGTTGATGATCTTGCACTGGGCGTGCATCGGCGAGTTCAGGTCGCTGTGCTCGTTCCACTCGTCCAGGGAGGCGCGCAGCTCCGCCTCCGCCGCGGCGTCCTCCCCCTGCTGCAGCAGGGACGTGCCCTCGGACATGTGCGGCAGGTACGGCTCGTACCAGTTGGAACTCGACCGGGC
>JAAZLF010000740.1 GCA_012799425.1 Actinomycetales bacterium
ATCCCGAGGCCTCCACCCGGACGTGGACCCGCCGCGCCCGCCGAGCCTCGGGGCACCCCTGGCTGCTGGTCGGTCTGGCGCTCGCCGCGGGCCTGATCGAGGCCGCCTCGATGATCCCGTACCTCGCCGCGATGGGGATCATCGCCGACATGGGCGCTGGCCTGGGCCGCGGCGTCCTGATCCTGGTGGCCTACTGCGCGGTGATGCTGGTCCCGGCCGCGGTGCTGTGCGTGCTGCGCCGGCTGCTGGGCCGGCGCGGTGATGCCTTCCTTGACCGGGTGCACGACTGGGCGGTGAAGAACGCCAGCAGCGCGTTCTCGTGGGCGGTGGGGATCATCGGCGCGATCATCGTGCTGAACACGATCGGTCCGGCGCTGCAGTGGCTGACCGGCGGATGAGCCTGTCGTCCCTGCACGGACCGACTCCCAGCGCACATCAGGGCCGATAGACTGCGCGGAGTCGACCAGCAGGCGCGGAGGGCCGCGCGCAGGGCACCGTGAGGGGAGGGGCCGATGACGAGCTCCGACGGTCAGGGCCCCGGTGAGCAGGGCGCCCCCAGCACGCCCTCTCCTGCTCCCCAGGAGGCGAGGCAGCCATGACCCGCGATCCCCGCGGTCCCGTTCCCCGGGGCACCGTGACCCTGGCGGATGTCGCCCGTGAAGCCGGGGTGTCCCTGGCGACCGCTTCGTTCGTGCTGTCGGGCCGGGGCGGCTCACGCTCCGCCGGCTCCGAGACCACCAAGGCCAAGGTGCGCGCCGCCGCCGCCGAGCTCGGCTACATCCCCAACCGGCACGCCCAGGCCATGCGCACCGGCCGGGGCGGCGGGATCGTGCTGACCCTGGGCACCCTCGACGACCCCTGGAGCGTGCAGCTGACCAGCCAGGTGCGCGACGACGCGCTCCCGCACGACCTGTCCACCCTGGTGCTGGCGGACGAGCGCTGGTACGAGTACCTGCTCAGCGCCTCGGCCGACGCGGCCCTGCTGACCAGCATCGATTTCGTCGAGAACGGTCCGGATATGGTGCGCCGGCTCTCCGCCTCCACCCACAGCGGGCTGGTCGCCTTCACCGCGAAGATGGAGCCGGAGGATTTCGACGTCGTCTCCTCCACCCCTTTCTTCGCGATCCGCCGGGCCTACGAGCGGCTGCGCACCCGCCACGACCGGGTCCAGCTGCTGGCCCCGGACCTCGAGCGCCGTGCCGGCGGCACCCTCGCACATCCGCGCACCACCGCGTTCCTCGAGGCGGTGCGAGAGGCGGGCGACGGCCCCGCGGAGTCGCTCGTCCACATCGTCCCCGAGGGCAGCCACGACACCTATCTCGGCGCCGTGGGCTGGCTGCAGGGCCCCGATCGCCCCGAGGCGGTCATCTGCTTCACCGGCTATCAGGCGGTGGCGCTCCAGCTCGCTGCCGAGCGCACCGGCATCAGGGTGCCCGAGGACCTCGAGTTCATCTCCATCGGCGACGTCCCCGCCAAGACCGAGTTCTTCGGCCCCATCAGCTACTACGGCGTGGACGACGTCTTCGCTCGCCTCTCGGGCATCATCATCGACCGCGCGATCGACCGCGAGGACCGTCCCGGCGCCCTGCACACCTTCGACTGGGAGTTCTTC
Organism: Actinomycetales bacterium; assembly: GCA_012799425.1. Lineage (GTDB taxonomy): Bacteria > Actinomycetota > Actinomycetes > Actinomycetales > Dermabacteraceae > Brachybacterium. The sequence goes on from JAAZLF010000740.1 coordinate 1,613, forward strand.
CCCGGCACCACCACCCTCGATCACGAATGAGCACTGTGACCTCCTCGACTTCCTGGACCCTGCCCGGATTGCAGCTGCGGGATCTGACCTTCGCCGCCCCGCTCGATCACGCCGACCCCACCGGCGCCCAGATCGAGGTGTTCGCCCGTATCGTCACCGCCGACGGCGGCGAAGATCGTCCCTACCTCGTCTTCCTGCAGGGCGGCCCCGGCTCCGAGGCACCCCGCCCGCTCGAGGCCTCCTCCCCGGGATGGCTCGGCCGTGCACTGCGCGAGCACCGCGTGGTGATGCTGGACCAGCGCGGCACCGGCCGCTCCACGCCCGTCGGCCCCGACACCGCGGTGCCCGAGGGCGCGATCCCCGGCGCCGCCGCCCTGCGCGAGGCCACCGCCTCCCAGCAGGCGCGGTACCTCACCCACTTCCGGGCCGATGCAATCGTGGCCGACGCCGAGCTGCTGCGCGAGCACCTCGGCGTGCGGGGCTGGTCGCTGCTGGGGCAGTCCTTCGGCGGGTTCACCACTCTGCGCTACCTCAGCGCCGCCTCCGGCGGCGTCGACAAGGCGCTGTTCACAGGAGGGCTGCCGACGGTCGGCCCCGACATGGACGACGTCTACGCCGCCACCTGGCGGTCGATGGTCGCCCGCAGCGAGCAGTACTGGGCGCGGTTCCCGGCCGACCGTGACCGCTTCCGCCGCCTCGCCGACGCGGCCGACGCCGGGCGGCTGCGCCTCCCGGACGGGCAGCGGGTCGGCGTGGAGCGGCTGCGCCGGCTCGGCCACATGCTCGGCGCCTCCCAGGGCGCGGAGCGGCTCCACCACCTGCTGGACCTCG
>JAAZLF010000741.1 GCA_012799425.1 Actinomycetales bacterium
CGGTGAGGGCCTCGATCCCGTCGGCGCCGTGCTGGGCGATCACGATCTCGCCGCGCAGCGCCTGCTCGAGCACCTCGCGGTCCAGCTCCGGCAGGTCGAGGGCGAGAAAGCCCTGCAGATGCGCACGGCCCTCGAGCTCGGTCTCGTCCAGGCCGCCCTCGCGCAGGGTCAGCTCGCCGAGGCTCTGCCCGCCGGTGACCTCGTCGCCTGCGACGGAGATCCCGCCGTCCGGTGCGGTGAACAGCTCCCAGCGGACATCGCTCGTGTCGGTGACCAGGTTCGTGGGCCAGGCGATGGCGCCCGCGTCCACGAAGTGGGCCAGCTGCTTGCCGGAACCCGCGGTCAGCGGATCGGAGGCCTCGATGGTCAGCTGATGGGTGGCCAGGTCGTAGCTGAAGGTCACGATCTCTCCGTCCTGGGTGGAGAACGTGTGGTTGGCGCCGTCGGGCACGCCGTCCACGCCGTAGCTCTCCGCCCACGATCCCCCATGAGCGACCTTCACCTCGTAGGACCCGCGGGGCAGGTCCTCGGTGGAGAAGGTGAACGTCCCGTCGCCGTCGGCGTCCTGCATCCAGGTGCGCATGCACCCGGGCATCCAGTCCTCGGGGCAGCCGAGGGCGGCGTTCATCGAGCCCGGGAGGGTGATGAAGGGACCCTGGGCGCTGTTCTGCACGACGTGCGTGACCGGGTCGTACCAGAAGGTGAGCGGCCCGCCGTCGTGGGTGTAGGTGATGTCGCCGCCGCCGGGCACACCGCCCGCGCCGTAGTTCTCGTCCCAGCTGCCGCCGACGGCGACCTTGAAGGCGTAGTCGCCGGCGGGCACGTCGAAGGTGCCGGTGTACTTGCCGGAGTCGGCGTCCAGGCCCAGCTGGGCGGAGGTGCAGTCGGGCTGCCAATCGCCCGCGCAGCCCATCGCCGCGTTGTGCGATCCGGGCACGGTCACGGACTGCTCATCGACCTCGCCGGTGTCCCCGTCCTGGGAGCCGGTCGCGGAGAGGTCCGCGCCCACCACCGCGGTCGCGGAGTCCGCCACGCGCTCGCCGCTCGCGTCGGTGGAGACGGCGCGGTACTCGATCAAGGTGCCGACGGGCAGGTCCGCCACGTCGTGGAAGACCCGCGGGGTGTCGTCCTCGGCGGTGCCGAGCGGGGTCCACGCCACCTCGCCGGCCAGTCGCCAGCTGAACGAGGTCTCGGCCCAGCGGTCCGCGGCCACGGTCGCGGAGATCGGGGCACGGCCCTCGACCTTCCCTCCGTCGGCCAGATCCAGGGTGATCTCCTGTGCGTCTCCCGCGGCGGCGACGGGTTGATCGGCCACAAGTGCCACGGCGCCGAGCGAGGGGACGGTGACCTCGAGGGTCCCGTCGGTCGCGGCGGTCACCGCGGCGTGGTCGCCGTACAGCGGCGAGTAGGTCGCCCCCGGGGTGAGGGCGGTGAGGGTGACGGTGCGCTCCTCGGACGCGTTGTTCAGCGCCACCAGGTGCTCGATCTTCTCCTCGCGGTCCACGCGGGAGAACGCGTAGACGCCGGCGCCGTCCTCGGCGTACAGCTCGATCTGCGCACCGGTGGACAGTGCCGGGGTCTCGCCCCGCAACGTCGCGAGCTCGCTGATCAGCGGGTACAGCTGCGCCTCGGTCGAGAAGTGCTCGCCGCTGCCGTAAGGGGCGCCGTCGATCAGGGTGTCGTCGAGGTAGGACGGCACCTGGCTCGCGAACATCGACTGGCGGGCGTCCTTGTCGTTGCCGTCCCCCACGAAGCCCTGCTCGTCGCCGTAGTAGATGACGGGCTGGCCGCGGGTCAGCAGCATCGTCTCGTGCGCGAAGGCGGTGCGCTCGTCGAGGCGGTCGGAGTCGCGCAGCAGGTGGCCGATGC
>JAAZLF010000742.1 GCA_012799425.1 Actinomycetales bacterium
GCGGCGGGCCTGCCGGTAGGCCGCGACGTCGTGCGCGACCCGCCGGGAGGTGCGCGCCATGGATGCGATCTCGCGCGGGGAGCCCACGTCCACCACGTCGTGGTCCAGTGCGGTGCTCTGCAGAGGATCCGCATCGGCGATGCGGATCACCAGCAGGTCGTGCCGGGTAGTCAGGCGCCGCAGCAGCGTGAAGTCCTCGACGGTGGGGTGGGCCTCGTCCGTGATGATCGTCATCAGGGTGGAACGGCTGGTGACCCGGAAGGCACGCTCGAGCAGCCAGGAGCTGTCCGCCGGGGCGGCAGCGGTGGTCGTGGCCTGCTGCGCGGTGCGCAGCAGCAGCTCGAGGTGGCCGTCGCTCGAGCGGGAGGGCAGCTGGAGGGGGCGGGCCTGGCTGCCCGCGACCATGCCCACCATGTCGCCGCTCTTCTGGGCGAGGAAGCACACCATCCCCGCTGCGAGGATCATCGCCTCGCGCTTGGAGGTGCCGTCGGCGGCGGTCGCCGCCATCGCGGAGGAGGTGTCCGCGACGATCGACAGGTGCCGCACCCGCTCCTCGTTGAACTGCCGGATCAGCGGCTCCCCGGAGCGTGCGGTGGCCTTCCAGTCGATGTCGGAGATCTTGTCCCCGGGCTGGTAGTACTTCAGGTCGTCGAAGTCCTCGCCGCTGCCCTTGAACAGCGAGCGCCCCCGGCCCTGGATGAGGCCGCGCGCACGGTTCGAGGTGTGCAGATCCACCCGTGCCTTGACACGGGTCAGCAGCGAGGTGGCCATCGTCTCCCTCCCTCCTGGGTCGTCGGGCCCGCTCAGGGCATCGGCACGGCGTGGAACACCGCGTCGATGATCTGCTCGGGCTTGATGCCGCTGGCCAGTGCGTCGAAGGTGAGCACCAGACGGTGGCGCAGCACACCGTGCCGCATGGCCCGCACATCATCCGGGGTGACGTAGTCGCGCCCGTTGAGCAGAGCGTAGGCCTGCCCCACACGCATCAGCGCGAGCGAGCCGCGGGGGCTGGCGCCCACGCGCACCGACTGCGTGAGGTTCGGGACCGGGCGGGGGCCCGAGCCGCGGGTGGTGAAGATCAGATCGATGATGTAGCGCTTGACCGCGGGGTCGACGTACACCTGGTCGACCATCTGCTGGAGGAAGCGCACGTCCTCCAGGCTCACGGTGCCCACCGCCTCCCGAGGGCCGGTGAGGCTCCCGGACGTCGAGCGGTCGAGGATCTCGTGCTCCTCCGCGGGGCGCGGGTAGGTCAGGATCTCCTTCATCAGGAAGCGGTCCATCTGCGCCTCGGGGAGGACGTAGGTGCCCTCCTCCTCGATCGGGTTCTGGGTGGCCAGAACCATGAAGGGCTCCGGGAGGTGATGGACCTCGCCTCCGATGGAGGTCTGCCGCTCCTGCATGGCCTCGAGCATCGCGGACTGCGTCTTGGCGCTGGAGCGGTTGATCTCGTCCAGCAGCACCACGTTCGCGTGCACCGGGCCCAGCTGGGTGGTGAAGGTGCCCGATCCGTAGTTGAAGATCTGGGTGCCGATGATGTCGTTGGGCATCAGGTCCGGCGTGCACTGGATGCGGGCGAAGGAGCCGGTGATCGACGAGGCGAGCGCGCTGGCCGCAGTGGTCTTCGCCAGCCCGGGCACGGACTCCAGCAGCACGTGGCC
>JAAZLF010000743.1 GCA_012799425.1 Actinomycetales bacterium
AGGACACCGTTGACCGCCTCGACGCGCCCCACCACCCGCTCGGAGCCCTCCGGCCCGGCGCCCGCACCTCCGACGCGCCGCACGCCCGCCTCTCCGGCACGCACCGCCCGCCGCTCGCGGCTCGCGCGGTTGGACATGCGGGTGACTCCGTACGTCTTCGTCAGCCCCTTCTTCCTGCTGTTCTTCCTCGTCGGCCTGTTCCCGATCCTCTATACGGCCTGGGTCTCGCTGCATGACTGGGACCTGATCCGCGGGCAGGGCGACTTCGTGGGCCTGGCGAACTTCGAGTTCGTGCTCGGCTCCGACAACTTCTACAAGGCGCTGCGCAACACCTTCTCGATCTTCCTGCTCTCCTCGGTGCCGCAGGTGATCGCCGCGATTCTCATCGCCTACGTGCTCGATGCGAACCTGCGCGCCAAGACCTTCTGGCGCATGGGCGTGCTGGTGCCCTTCATCGTCGCCCCGGTCGCGGTCTCGCTGATCTTCACGAAGATCTTCGCGGACCAGTCCGGCCTGGTGAACAACGTGCTGATGGGCGTGGGCCTGCCCGCGATCGAATGGCACTCCGATGCGCTGGCCGCGCACTTCGCCATCGCGACCATGGTGAACTTCCGCTGGACCGGCTACAACGCGCTGATCTTCCTCGCCGCGATGCAGGCGATCCCGCGCGAGATCTACGAGGCCGCGATCATCGATGGCACCGGGCGGATGCGCCGCTTCCTGCACGTGACCGTGCCGATGCTGCGCCCCACGATCATCTTCGTGGTGATCACCTCGACCATCGGCGGGCTGCAGATCTTCGATGAACCGCGCATGTTCGACACCGGCGGGCAGGGCGGCGCCTCCCGGCAGTGGATGACGATGACCATGTACCTCTACGAGCTCGGCTGGGGGCCCCAGGTCTCGTTCGGCAGAGCCTCGGCCGTCGCCTGGCTGCTGTTCCTGATCATCATCGCCATCGGCATCCTCAACTTCCTGATCACCAAGCGGATCGCCCACTCCGGCGGCCCGTCCAAGGGCACGCGGTAAGGAGCCCCTCATGCAATCGACCGCTGCCATCGAGCAGTTCGCCGGAAAGGGCGCGGCCCGTGCGGCCCGCCGTCGCCTCAAGGGCGGGGGAGGTGTCGACGCCCGCCCGCGCTGGTGGAACTACGGCCTGTTGGCCGTGATCCTCGCGATCTCGTTCTTCCCGCTCTACTACGCGCTGCTGCTGGCCTCGTCCGACGCCGGCACCATCGCCCGCAACCCGATCCCGAGCCTGATCCCCCAGGGCAACCTCTTCAGCAACATCGGGGAGGTGATCGGCTCCGACATCAACTTCTGGGCCGCGATGGTCAACTCGATCTTCGTCGCCGTGGTCACCTCGGTCTCCGTGGTCTTCTTCGCCACGCTGGCCGGTTTCGCCTTCTCGAAGCTGAGCTTCCGCGGACGCCGCGGCCTGCTGCTGTTCGTGATCGCCACCATGGCCGTGCCGGTGCAGCTCGGCGTGATCCCGCTGTTCATCATCATGGCCCGCATGGGGTGGGTCGGCGACCTCAAGGCCGTGATCATCCCCGGCCTGGTCACTGCCTTCGGGGTGTTCTGGATGACCCAGTTCCTCGACGACGCGCTGCCCTTCGAGCTGATCGAGGCCGCCCGTATGGACGGCTGCAACCTCAGCCGCACCTACTGGCACGTGGCGCTGCCGGCCTCGCGCGGCGCCGGCGCGATGCTGTTCCTGTTCACCTTCGTGGGCTCGTGGACCAACTTCTTCTGGCCCTTCATCATCCTGCGCGGCGACAACCTCACCCTGCCTGTCGCCCTGCAGCAGCTGCAGGCCTCCTACTTCAAGGACTACTCGTTGATCATGTCCGGCGTGGTGGTCTCCGTCATCCCGCTGCTGCTGCTGTTCATCGTCGCCGGACGCCAGCTCGTAGGTGGCATCATGCAGGGCGCGGTCAAGGGCTGAGAGGAGACCACGCATGGGCATGCTCGAGGAGCTGGAGGACGCCTCCGCCACCGGGCGCGGAGCGACCCTGGAGGACGTCGCACGGGTCGCCGGGGTCTCCCGGGCGACCGTCTCCCGGGTGGTGCGCGGCGACGTCCAGGTGCGCCGGGACAAGGTCGCGAAGGTGGAGCGGGCGGTGCACGAGCTCGGCTACGTGCCGAACAACGCGGCGCGCAGCCTGGCCAGCCGTCAGACCGGCGCGGTGGCGCTGATCGTGCCGGAGCACGAGTCGAGGGTGTTCACCGATCCGTTCTTCGTCAGCGCGATCTCCGGGGTCACCGCCGGGCTGGACGTGAGCGACAAGCAGCTGCTGCTGGTCCTCTCCAGCCCGCAGGACCACGCCCGCACCCGGCGCTTCCTGCGGGGCGGGCATGCCGACGGGCTGCTGGTCGTCTCCCACCACGACGGCGACCTCTCCGTCGAGGTGCTCCAGGAGGCCGCGGTGCCGGTGGTGTTCATCGGGCGCCCGCCCGCGGGGCTCACCGCGCCGTTCGTGGACCTCGACAACACCGAAGGCGGCCGGCTGGCCGCACGGCACCTCATCGAGCGGGGCCGGCGCCGGATCGCGATGGTCTGCGGCCCGCAGGACATGCCCGCGGCGGTCGATCGCCGTGAAGGGTTCGAGAAGGAGCTGGCCGATGCGGGGATCGAGTCCGCCTGGCTGTCCTTCGGTGACTTCACCCTTGCCTCCGGGGAGCGGGAGGCCACTGCGCTGCTGGAGTCGGGGACCGAGTTCGACGCCCTCTTCGCCAGCAGCGACCTGATGGCCCTGGGGGCCTTGAAGAAGCTCGAGGGCAGGGGGATCCATGTCCCCGAGGATGTCGCCGTGGTCGGCTTCGACGACATCGCCTCCGCTGCGGATGACACCATCTCCCTGACCACGGTGGTCAACCCCGGTCGCCGTCTCGCCGAACTCGGCGCGGCGATGCTCCTGGACCTGATCGCCGGTCGGGAGATCGAACAGCGCACGGTGCTGTGCCCGGAGCTGGCGGTGCGGTCGACCACCTGAGGCGGGATCGCTGCTCACCGTGCTCTGAGCTTGCCCTCTTCGACGATCAGGCCGTGCAGCTCCGCGAGCTCGTCGACATCGAAACCGGCGCTGTCCAGCGCCGGAGCGATGGTTCGTCGGAACGCACGGTAGCCGGCGGGCACCACGGCACCCCGATCCCTCAGCACCCGTCGTGCGTACTCGTCGCAGAGGAAGGCCGGGCGCGCATAGCAGTACAGGATGATCGCATCGGCGGTCTCGTCACCGACGCCCTCGATGCCGAGGAGCTCGGTGCGCAGGCTCATATCGCCCAGCGTGCCGGCCGCCGCTGCGTGCTCGGCCCACCAGCGTGAGAGCGCCTGGAGGCGATGGGGTTTGGTGCGTGGGAAACCGGCCGGCCGCACCAGCGCTCGGACGGTCTCCTCGTCGGCCGCTGCGAGAGCTGCGGGCACGAGCATGCCTTCACTCCGCAGCGCCGAGATCGCTGCGGCGGCCTGCTCCCAGCGGCAGCGCTGGACCAGCATCGCGCCGACCGCGATCTCGAACGGATCCTCACCCGGCCACCACCAGCCCTGCGGACCGTGCCGTCCGCGAAGCTCACTGTGCAGCGCGCGCAGATCGATCATGGCTCATAGGCTGTCACGGCCGCGGCCGGCACCGCCAGATGCACCTCGACCCCCGGCTCGAGGCGGTGCTCGGCGATCTCCTGCGGCGGCAGATCGGCGGAGATGTCCTGTGTGGCCACCCGGATCAGGTCGCCGCGGGGGAGCAGTCCGGTCACCATGCGGCGGATCCCGCCGATGCCCGTGAGATGGGCCGCCGACGGGCGGAAGGCGGCATGCACCCTGGTCCCCGCGCGGAAAGAACCGGCCGACGGCAGGCGGGACCCGTCAGGCAGGAGCACGGCACCGTCCAGCCATCGCCCCGTGACGAGATTGAGCCCCGCGAAGCGGGCGGTGAAGGCGGTGCGCGGCCTCGACAGCAGCTCCGTCGTCGGCCCCTGGTCCACGACCCGACCGTGCTCGAGCACGGCGAGGCGGTCGGCCAGGGTGAGGGCGTCGAGCACGTCGTGGGTGACGATGAGCGCCGTGCGGCCTGTGAGGAAGCTGCGCAGCTGCTCGCGCACGGCGGGGGCGACGTCGACGTCGAGCGCCGCCATCGGTTCGTCCAGCAGCAGCAGGCGCGGGTCGGCGGCGAGGGCACGGGCGATCGCCACCCTCTGCGCCTGCCCGCCGGACAGGGCCGAGGGGCGACGATCCGCCAGCTCGGAGATGCCGAGCTCGGCGAGCCAGCGCTCCGCCTCCCGGAGCGACCGGTCGCGGGGAAGACCTTGGGCGCGGAGGGCGAAGCGGATGTTGCCGCGCGCCGTGAGGTGAGGGAACAGCAGGGGGTCCTGGGAGAGAGTCGTGACCTTCCGGCGATGCGGCGGCACCCAGCACCCGTCACCGGTCAGGACCTGCCCGTCCAGGACGACCTGTCCGGCGGCGGGCCGCAGCGCCCCCGATACCAGCGCCAGCGCCGTCGACTTCCCTGCGCCGTTGGGACCGATCACGGCGAGGGTCTCGCCGCCGGCGACATCCAGCTCGAGGTCGACCCCGCGTTCGGGGACCGCGGCGCGCAGCGACAGGCTCATGAGGGCACTCTCCGGCGGGCCAGGGCGATGATCAGCACCGCGACGACGATCAGCACGAAGGAGAGCGCGACCGCGGCCTCCGGATCGCTCTCGCGCTGCAGGTAGATCTCCAGCGGCAGCGTGCGAGTGGTGCCCTGCAGGGAGCCGGCGAAGGTGATCGTGGCGCCGAACTCGCCGAGCGCGCGGGCGAAGGAGAGCACGGTCCCCGACAGCAGCGCCGGCAGCATCAGCGGCAGCGTCACCCTCAGCAGCACCCGGGTGGGCCGCGCCCCGAGAGAGGCGGCCGCCGCCTCGTAGCGAGTGCCCGCGGTGCGCAGGGCGCCTTCGAGGCTGATCACCAGGAAGGGCAGGGCGACGAAGGTCTGGGCGAGCACCACTGCGGTGGTGGAGAAGGCGATCTGCATCCCGAGGAGCTCGAGGTGCCGACCCAGCAGCCCCTGTCGACCGAAGGTGTACAGCAGAGCGATGCCGCCGACGACGGGGGGCAGCACCAGCGGGATCAGCATCAGCGAGCGCAGCAGGGAGACTCCGCGGAGCTCGGAGCGGGCCAGCACGAGCGACATCGGCACGCCGAGCAGCACGCACAGCAGCGCGCTGGTGGCAGAGGTCCGGAGGCTGAGCCGGAGCGCCTGGAGCGAGGGCTCGCTGGTGACCAGGGCGCCGAAGCTCCCCCACGAGACCCGCAGGGCCATCGACACCAGCGGCAGAAGGATCAGCAGCCCGCCGATCAGCGCCGGGACCAGCACCCAGCGGGGAAGGCTCCTCATATCCGGGTGAAGCCGTAGCCGGCCAGGAGCTCTTGCCCCGCCTCGCTGATGACCAGGTCCACGAACTCCTGGCCGAGCTCGGCGTTCTCCGCCCCCTTCACGGTGGTGATCGGGTAGATGTTCACGGCGCTCGCGGACTCGGGGAACTCGATCTCCTCGACAGCGCCCCCGGCCTGGAGGACGTCGGTGACATAGACCAGGCCCGCATCCGCCTCACCGCTGGTGACCTTGTGGAGCACATCGGTGACCGACTGCTCCTCGCTGACGGGGGAGAAGGACAGGCCGGCGGCCTCCTCCGCTGTCGCGGCGGCCGCCCCGCAGGGGACCTCGGGCGCGCAGACGACGAGGTTGAGGTCACCCGCGGTGAGGGAGGACAGCTCGGTGACGCCCGCAGGGTTGCCGGCCGGAACCGCGATCGTCAGCGTGTTGGAGGTGAAGTCCACCGGCTCGGCGCCGTGGAGCTCGGCCTCGACGAGCGTGTCCATGGTCGAGGTGTTCGCCGAGGCGAAGACATCTGCCGGGGCGCCCTGCTGGATCTGTTCGACGAGGGTCGAGGAACCGGCGAGGTTGAACTGAACCTCGACCCCCTCGTGCTCCGACTCGAACTGTGCGGCGAGCTCCTCGAAGGGCTCCTGCAGGGACGCGGCGGCGAAGACCTGCAGCGTCACGCCCTCCGTGGCCGGCTCGCCGTCGTCGCGGCCGGCTCCGCCGCAGCCCGCCGCGATCAGGGTGATGCAGGCCGCCGCGGCGGCGAGCCGGGAGACGTGCCTCATCCGGCGGCTCCTTCGGTGCGGTGGCGGGGATCGGCCTCGATCACGACCTGGGTGGCCTTCACGACGGCGCTGGCGACCCTGCCGGGCTCGAGCCCCAGCTCACGGGCGGCCTCGCTGCTCATCAGGGAGACCACGCGGAAGGGGCCGCACTGCAGCTCGACCTGCGCCATCACGGTGTCCATCACCACGTTCGTCACCAGGCCCACGAGACGATTGCGCGCGGAGGACGGGGTGCCGGGGAGCTCCGGGGCGACGGCCAGCTCACGGGCGTGCCGAGCGACCTCGGCCCCCTCGAGCACCATGCGTCCCGCGCCATCGCGGCCCGCCTCGAGCGCGCCCTTGTCGACCCAGCGCCGCAGGGTGTCCTCGCTGACCCCGAGGAAGGTCGCCGCCTCTCGTACCCGCAGTTGCGTCATGGGAGCGACTATACAGCCGCAGATGCGCTGTCGCAGGGTGTCATGCGGCGAGCAGCACGCCCCCGAGCGCGAGGGAGGCGACCAGCAGTGTCGACAGTGCCGCGAGGGCGAAGGGACGCGGGCCCACCCGCAGCAGCCGTCGCACCCGCACCCCCGTGCCGAGAGAGAACATCGCGGCGGCGAGCAGGCCCGTCTGCAGCAGCGCACCGACCTCCAGGAGCGCCCCGGGCAGCGGAGCGACCGAGCGCAGCACCACCATCGCCAGGAAGCCGAGCACGAACAGCGGCACCAGCGGTGGCCGCGCCCCCTCGGCCGCGCCCTCGCGGCGCTGCTGGAGGCTCAGCATCGCCATCACCGGGGCGAGCATCAGCACGCGGGCGAGCTTGACGATCACCGCGAGCGCGAGCGCGGTCCCGCCCAGCGCGCCGCCGGCGGCGACCACCTGAGCCACCTCGTGGATGGACGCGCCGGCCCAGAGCCCCGCGGTCTGCGGACTCAGCGCGAGCAGGGCGGCGACGGCTGGCACCGCCGCGATCATCACGGTGCCGCACAGCACTACGAGCGCGACCGCGGTGACCGTGCGCTCCTCGTGCTCCTCCCGGGGGTCGGTCACGCCCGCGGCGGCCGCGACCGCGGCGGCCCCGCAGATCGAGAAACCGCAGGCGACCAGGATCGTCAGCCCCTTCTCGACGCCGAGCGCGCGCCCGATCGCCACGGTGCCGAAGATCCCGACCGCGACCACCACGACCACCACGAGGAGGATCGGCGCGCCGAGACCGAGCAGGTCACCGAGCGCCACCTGCAGGCCCAGCAGCACGATCCCGGCCCGCAGGAGCTTCTTCGCAGCGAACTGGATCCCCGGGCTCAAGGCGGGCGGCAGGGAGGTCAGATTCGCGACCACCACGCCCACCGCGATCGCGATCACCAGGGCGCTGAGGCCGGGCAGGGCCTGCGCCGCCGCCATCGACGCCGCCGCGACCCCCAGAGCGAGGAGGACGCCCGGCCACGAGGAGCTGCGCCGGGTCGGGGGAGCGGGCGGTGCGGAGACGGACATGAGCTGTACCGTTCCATCCGGCGAGAGCCCCCGCTAGACGGCAGTTCCAGAGCAGGGCATATGATCGTGATATGCCCGATGCGCTGCCCAACCTGCAAGCCCTCGCACTGTTCCTCGCTGTCGTCGACGAGGGCGGCCTGGGGGCGGGCGCACGGCGCCTGGGAATGCACCAGCCCAACGCCAGCCGCATGATCGCCCAGCTCGAGGCCCAGGCGGGCACGGGGCTGCTGGACCGCGACCCGCGCGGATCGCGACCCACCTCCGCAGGGCTGCTGTACGCCGCCCACGCTCGTGAGCTGCTCGAGGCCGCGGAGGAGTTCTCCGCCTGGCTGCGACACAGCCGCGACGAGGATGCCCGGGAGCTGAAGGTCGGGGTGAGCATGACCATCGCCGAGCACCTGATGCCCGCATGGCTCACCGAGCTGCGGCGCACCAGCGCGCGGGTCCGGGTCGATCTCGAGGTGCTCAACTCCACCCAGGTGCTCGCCGGCATCCATGACGGGCACCTGCAGATCGGCTTCGTCGAGACCCCGCACGTACCCCGCGGGGTCCACGCGTTGACCCTGCGGCAGGACGAGCTCGTGGTGGTCGTCTCCCCGCAGCACCCCTGGGCGCGCCGTGCTGAGCCGCTGGACATCGCCGAACTCGCCGCGACCCCGCTGGTGGTGCGTGAAGGCGGATCCGGCACCCGCGATGCCTTCGAGGAACTGGTGCCCGCCGCCTCTCGCACCCCGCCCGTGCAGGAGCTCGGCAGCAACGCCGCAGTGCGCATCGCGGTCGCCTCGGGGGCGGGGCCCGCGGTCCTCAGCATGCTCGCCGTGCGCGCCCCGCTGGAAGCCGGCCAGCTGCATCGCGTCCCCATCGCCGGCCAGCGGCTGCGCCGTCCCCTGACCGCGGTGTGGCGCGGACCGCGCCGGCTCAGCGGTCCGGCCTCCGACCTGGTCGCCGCCGCCTGCGCCCCCGCGCCCTCCGAGCGCTGAGGTCCCTCTGGGCGTGCGCGGCGGCGCGGTATGTTCGGCCCATGCCGATCCTCACCAACACTGACGTGCAGCCTGACGAGCCCGCCCGCGGTGCCATCTGGTCCATCGCCGAGCCCGAGCGCGACCTCGACTCCAACCTCATCCGCCTCCCGGCGGGGGAGAGCATCCCCGAGCATCTCGGCGCCGAGGTCGACACCCTGATCCATGTGGTGCGCGGCCACGGCATCCTGGTCACCCAGGACGGCGAAGAGCCGCTGCGTCCCGGCGACCTCGCCCTGCTGCCCCGCCGCACCCGGCGAGGATTCCGCGCCGGCGAGGAGGGCCTGGAGTACCTCACCGTGCACCGTCGGCGCGCCGGACTGCAGATCCGGACCCGACCGGAGACGGTCTGATCCCGCTGCTGTCGTCAGGGCGCCCGATGAGCAGGCACACTGGAGGCATGGCAGAGCCCCAAGATCCTCGAGTCGCCGTCTACCTCGACTTCGACAACATCGTCATGTCCTGGTACGACCGGGTCCACGGTCGGCAGTCCTACAGCCGTGACCGTCAGCGCATCATGGACGACCCCACGGAGCCCGAGATCGCCGAGCGCCTCGACAAGGCCATGGTCGACGTCGGCGCGATCATCGACTACGCGGCCTCGTTCGGCTCCCTCATGCTCACCCGCGCCTACGCGGACTGGTCCTCGCCCGTCAACGCGATCTACCGCAGCCAGCTCGTGGCCCGCGCCGTCGACCTGGTGCAGCTGTTCCCCGCCGCCGCCTACGCGAAGAACGGGGCGGACATCCGCCTGGCGGTGGACACCGTCGAGGATCTGTACCTGATGCCCGACATCACCCATGTGGTGATCGTCGCCGGGGACTCGGACTACGTGCCCCTGGCCCAGCGCTGCCGCCGCCTGGGCCGCTACGTGATCGCGATGGGCGTGGCCGGATCCACCGCCAAGTCCCTCGCCGCGGCCTGCGACGAGTTCGAGTCCTACGACAACCTCCCCGGCGTCGAGAAGCCCGCGCCGCAGAGGAGCCGCGCCCGTCGGCTCTCGGGCGGGTCCGGCGAGAGCGGCGGCGCAGGAACCGGCAGCGGGCGCTCCAGATCCCGTCGGTCCTCCGACGCCGAGGTGAAGGCGCGCGCCGCCGAACGAGCCGCGGAGGAGGCTGCCGATGCCGCAGAGGACGCCGAGGACGAGGACATCGCCGAAGATCCGCGCGAAGCGGCCACCCGGCTGCTCCAGCGAGCGCTGCAGCTGGGAGACCGCGGGGACAGCGAATGGCTCCACGCCTCTGCGGTGAAATCCCACATGCGCCGCATGGACTCCTCCTTCAGCGAGAAGGCGATCGGTTTCAAGTCCTTCAACGACTTCCTCAAGGGCAACGCCGAGATCGCCGAGCTCTCCGAGAGCGGTCACGAGCGTCTGGTCCGCGCGAAGGACTGAGCAGATGGGGGCCTCCCTGCCGAGCCGCCGACAGCGCGCCGCCTCTCCGAGGCGCTCGCGAGCCGCCTGCTGAGGGCGGAGCGGATGCGGAGGGGGCCCTCGCCCGTACCGTCCTCCCCCACCTCTCGACACTCACCGGGTGACAGACGGCACATCGCCGGGGGATACTGGCGTGCCCCGTCGAAGGAGTCTCACCGATGAACATCCTGCTGTGGATCCTGGCCTTCGCACTCGCCGCGGTCTTCGCCGGCTCAGGGGCCGTGAAGCTCATGAGCACCCGCGACCGGCAGATCGACAGGACGCCCTACGTCGAGGACTTCCCGCAGAACGTCATCCGTGGGATCGGAGTGCTAGAGATCCTCGGCGCGGCCGGACTGCTCATCCCGGCCCTGACAGGGATCGCCACGATCCTGGTGCCGATGGCCGCCGCCGGCCTGGCGATCACCATGGTGTTCGCGGCGCTCGTGCACATCCGTCGGGGCGACGGGGCCCGCGCCGCGCTGCCCTCGATCGTGCTCGCGATCTGCTCGGTGGCGGTCGCCTGGTCGCGCTTCGGGCCCTACCCGCTGTGAGCTCCGCGCAGTCCGGCGCTAGCGTCGCGGGTGGTGGTGCGGATCCGGTACAGGCTCGTGGTCGCGACGACGTAGAGCGTGGTGCCGTCCTCGCCGCCGAAGCAGAGGTTGCCGACCTTCTCGGGGACGGGGAGATCCAGCAGCCGCTCCCCGGTGGGGGCGAACACCTGCACGCCTGACAGGCTCGAGCTCCAGATCCTGCCCTCGACATCCACGCGGATGCCGTCCGGCAGACCGGGTGAGACATCGGCGAGCGTGCGTCCGTTCTTGGCGTGACGGCCCTCGACCACGTCGTAGACGTGTATCGCGCGACCACGGGGACGCCCGCTGGTGTCGGCCTGCTGATCCGCGGGGCTCAGCGAGGAGTCCGCGACGTAGAGCAGCGACTCGTCAGGAGAGAAGGCGAGCCCGTTGGGCGACTCGACGTCGATCACAGCCGGCGTGAGGGAGCCGTCCCGCTCGTCGAAGCGGAACACCCAGCGGTCGCCGTACTCCTCCTCACCGGGATGCCCCTCCTCGGCGCGTTTGATGCCGTACGACGGATCCGTGAACCAGATCGCCCCGTCGGAAGCCACCACCACGTCGTTGGGGGAGTTCAGCCGCAGCCCGCCGAAGCTGTCCACCAGCGTCGCGGGGCGATGCTCGTCCTCGGGGCCGACGGCGGTGTCACGCTGGACGGCCCGACGACCGTGGGAGCACTCCACCACGTTGCCGTCCAGGTCGAGGGTGCGCCCGTTGGTGAACCCCACCCCCTCGGCGAAGACGGTGAGCTCGCCGCTGACCTCGGAGTACTCCAGGATCCTGTTGCCGGGGATATCGCTGAAGCGCACGGCGCGGCGGCGGGGGAGCCAGACCGGGCCCTCGGCCCAGGTGGCTCCGGCGGCGACCTTCTCGAGAACGGCATCGGCGGCGAGCAGGGGAGAGGACGTCATGCCCGGCACACTATGCCAGCCGCCGCTCCGGCGCAGCGTTCCCGGGCGGCGGGTCCGCCTGCAGGATGACCAGGGATCAGCCTGCGCGCTGACGCGCCAGGAGGAGCCTGCCGGGAAGCCTGATGGGCATGATCTCTGCACCATTGCTCTCCACGTCCCGAGCGGTTCACGCACCGAGCGGCGGGGGCCGCCTCGACTTCCTCGATCTGGCGCGTGCACTCGCGGTGATCGGGATGATGTCCGCGCATCTGCTCGCGCCGCTGGCTGCCGTCCCCGGCAGCTCGGACTTCCAGGGCCTGCTCGCCAGGGCCGCCGCCCTGTTCGCTGAGGGGTATCCCTCGACACTGTTCGCCGTGATCGGCGGCAGCAGCCTCGTGCTCAGCACACGGCGACGACTCGCTGTCGGAGACCGCCGCGGAGCCGTCGTCTCCGCGCTGGTGCGCGGGCTGTGCGTCTGCGTGATCGGGCTGGTGCTCGAGCTGCTGCCCAGCTCGGTGATGGTGGTGCTCGTCCCCTTCGGCCTCGCCATGATGATCACGGCGCCGCTGCTGCTGGTGCCCAGCCGCGTGCTGGTGCCGCTCATCGCTGTGATCGCCGTGGGCGGGCATCCGCTCGCGATGGCGGTGCCTGGCCGCGTCGAGCTCGGCACCGTGACCCTGCTGAGCCTCGCAGACCCTCTGGCGGTGCTGCGGGGGATCGTGCTCACCGGGCAGTACCCGCTGATCACCTTGGTGCCGTACCTGCTGACAGGCGTGGTGCTGATGCGAGGGCTCCTGCGGGCCCATCGCTCCCTTGTCCTGGCGAAGTGGTCCCGTCGCGTCGCGGCCGGCGGTGTGCTGGCCGCCGCGCTCGGGCACGCCCTCCCGCTGCTGGCCGGAGCGTTCGGCCACGCGGAACCCGGCTCCTGGTACATGGCCGACCCGCATACGGGGACGCTCGGGGACATGCTCGCCACCGCCGGGGTCGCCGCAGCGCTGATCGGGCTGCTCACCGGGTTGCTGCCCGCCGATCGCCGAGTGCACGGCCGCCTCTCCCGAGCCGTGCGTGCCGCGGGAGCGGCGCCCCTGACCCTCTACGTGGGCCATGTCCTGCTCACCAGCATCTCCCTGATCCTCGCCGTGGTCCTCTCCGGCGGGGAGCTGGTCGCCATGCCCTGGTACGTGGCCGGGGCCGGGGTGCTGTGTGTGCACGTGACCCTCGCGATCGGGCTCGGCGCGCTGCTCGCCGCGAAGGAACGTCGCGGACCGCTCGAGGCCCTGCTCGGGCGCGTCGTGCGCCGATTCGCGCCGAACGCTGAGCTCAGCTCCAGGTGACCGGGAGCTCTGGATCGGCCATGTCGACGTTCGGAGTGGACATGCCGCCGCCGAACCACATCTCGCAGGTCCCCTCCTGGCCGTCCTTGGTGCAGTCCATCTCGGTGTCGACGGTGCCGACGGCGGAGCCGCTGACGTACGTGGGCTCGTCGTAGCTCGGCGTCGCCTCCATCTTGTCGATGTTGCGCTGGGACTCCTCAGGCAGGGAGCGGCGCACCGTGTCCTCGGTGAGGGTCCAGCCGTCGCTCGTGGTCGAGGGGAGCGTGCCGATGCCGCAGCCGGCCTCGAGCGTCTTCTGCTCGAGGCACGCGTCGACCGACTTCTGGACCGCGCCCCGGAAGGCGGTCAGCCCGTCCTCGGTGAGCGCGGGCTCCAGATCCCTCAGGCCGGGCGCCTCATCGGTGACCGTGACGGGATCCTCGGAGTTGAGCTCGAAGTGCTCGACATCGATCGCCGCGGAGTATGCGCCGGGCAGCAGGACGAGGGTGTCCTCGTCCTCCACGGCGGCGCCGTTGAGGGTGAGACCCAAGCCGCCGAGGCTGCTGGGCACCGAGGTGTACGCCCCGAGGCCGTTGCTGAGCACCCAGCTGCCCTCGGTCCCCTCGGCGTAGAGCATGAACTCATGGGCGACGGACTCTCCGTCGACGGTGAACGAGACGCTGATGGTGCCGCTGGTCTCGTAGTCCATCACCGGCTCGGAGATCTCGACGTCCTCGACCGGCGCGGCCTCCAGGGCGGCGTCGTACGCCTCGGCGGGCAGCTGGGTCGCGGTGTCGTCCATCAGCGGAGCGACCTCGAACGCAGCGGCGCTATCTCCGTTGCTGATCGCGTCCATGTAGTCGGTGACCAGAGCCGTCATCTGCTCTTCGGGAGAGAGGTCGGCGGTGCTGTCGCCGCCCCCACCGGCGCCGCCCCCGCTGCCGCTTCCTCCGCGCACGACGAAGAAGACGATCAGCGCGACCGCGATGAGCAGCACGAGCAGGCACCCCACGCCGCCCACGATCCCGCCGATGAGGAGCCCCTTGCGGCTCTTGGGCGGTTCGTCCTGCGGCGCGACCTGGTGCTGCGGCCACGAGTCCGGTGATGGCGCGGTCATATCGAGTGTCCCCTCGTCCCCTGGATGCCTGGTCTGTCCAGATTACCGGGAACGGCTGGAGGTCTGGTCTCGACCCGAGAACGATTCCTGCACCGCGGTGAGCACGGCCTCCCCGTACTCGGCGAGCTTCTTGGCGCCCACTCCGCTGATGCCGCCGAGCTGGCCGATCGTCGCGGGACGTGCCTGGACGATCGCCACCAGGGTGGCGTCGGAGAACACCATGTACGGCGGGATCTGCTTCTCCTTCGCGACGGAGGTGCGCCACTGACGCAGCGTCTCGAAGCGCTCCCTCTCGGCGACCTCGAGCCCCTCGGCGGCACGGGAAGCTCCGCCTACGCCTCGTCCGGAACGCGATCGGGGCTGCTTGGCCGGGGTGCGGTCCACGGCGAGCTCGAGCGTGGTCTCGCTGCGCAGCACCGGCCCTGCCTGTGGGCCGGGGACGAGCACCCCGTACTCGCCTTCGGCCTCGATGATGCCGCGGGCGAGCAGCTGACGGATGGCGGTGCGCCACTCCTTCTCGCTCAGCTCCGTGCCGATGCCCCAGACGCTCAGCTCCTCGTGGCGGGACTGGGCGGAGCGCGGATTCTCGCGGCCCCTCAGCACCTCGATCACCTGGCCCGAGCCGAACTTCTGCCCCCGTTCGCGATCCAGGCGGATCAGCGCGGACAGCAGCTTCTGAGCGGCGACCGTCGCGTCCCAGGTCTTCGGCGGGCTCAGGCAGGTGTCGCAGTTCCCGCAGGCTTCGGCATCCATCTCCTGGCCGAAGTAGCGCAGCAGCTGCACGCGGCGGCAGGTGACCGTCTCGCACAGGGCGAGCATCGCGTCGAGGTGGGAGCGGGCGTTGCGCTTGAACTGTGCGTCGCCCTCCCCGGAGTCGATGAACCGGCGCTGATTGACGACATCGCCGAGGCCGTAGGCCATCCACGCGGTCGACGGCTGGCCGTCGCGCCCGGCGCGCCCGGTCTCCTGGTAGTAGCCCTCGATGGACTTGGGCAGATCCAGGTGCGCCACGAAGCGGACGTCGGGCTTGTCGATCCCCATGCCGAAAGCGATCGTCGCGACGATGATCAGTCCGTCGGCTCGCAGGAACCGCTCCTGGTGGTCCTGGCGCACGGCCGCGTCGAGGCCCGCGTGATAAGGGAGGGCAGGGATGCCGCGTGCCACGAGCGCCTCGGCGGTCTGCTCCACGCTCTTGCGGGACAGGCAGTAGACGATGCCTGATTCCCCCTCGTGCTCCGTGGTGATCAGGCGCAGCAGCTGTTCGCGCGGCGAGGCCTTGGGCTCGATCCGGTACTGGATGTTCGGCCGATCGAAGCTGGAGACGAAATGCTCCGCCTCCTGCATCCGCAGGCGTTCGGTGAGCTCCCGATGGGTCGTTTCGGTAGCCGTCGCGGTCAGCGCGATCCTCGGGACCTGCGGGAAGGCATCGGCGAGCACCGACAGGCCCATGTAGTCCGGTCGGAAGTCATGGCCCCACTGGGAGACGCAGTGCGCCTCGTCGATCGCGAACAGGGCGATCCGCGCCCGGTGCAGCAGATCCTGGGTGCGGGGGAGGACGAGTCGTTCCGGCGCCATGTACAGCAGGTCCAGCTCACCGGCCAGCAGCTGCTGCTCGACCGCCTGCGCCTCGTGGAGGTCCAGGGTCGAGTTCAGGTAGGCGGCGCGGATGCCGACGGCTTCGAGTGCCGAGACCTGGTCCGCCATCAGCGCGATGAGCGGGGAGATCACGACTCCTGTGCCCTCTCGCAGCAGCGCGGGGATCTGGTAGCACAGCGACTTGCCGCCACCGGTGGGCATCAGCACCACGGCGTCGCCGCCGCCGGCGACGTGCTCGATGATGGTCGCCTGGTCTCCGCGGAAGGCGTCGTACCCGAAGACCCGCGAGAGGATCTCCAGCGCCGCATCCGCCTGGCCGGCATCGCCCTCCCGGAGCGCGGAGATCGGATCGGCGGCAGGCGAGGAACTCATGCTGGCCACTGTATGCGCGGGGGAGACCGAGGGGACATGAGGTCCGGCGGCTGTGGATGAAGGGCCCGCTCGACGCCGACGGGGCGCAGGCTCAGGGTGTCGATCCGTGCGGCAGCTCGCCGCGCGCCGGATATCCCCTATCCGGCGCGCGAACCGCGATATCTTCTCACAGGACGTTCACCCACGAGAACCAATCCCCACCAGCACGAACCTGGCAGCGGCCCTCAGGTGTGCTGCGCCACGAACTCGCTGAGCGCGGCCGCGACCTCACCGTCCATCTCTTCATCACCCAGACTCGCGGTGCCGTCTCCCCGCTGGGCCCCGTAGTCCCCGAAGCCGGCGTGGTTCGCGCCGTCGATCTCGAGCATCGTCGCCGCCTCGGGGAGATTCCCGCGGTGCTCGGCGATGTCCTCCGGCGTCGAGAGCGCATCCTCGCTGCCGGAGAGGCTCAGCGCCGGCAGATCCTGCGTGGACAGATCGTTCGCGCAATACGCGGCGAAGAGCACCAGGCCGTCTGCATCGGGGGCGACCTGGCAGGCCCGCACCCCGCCGAGCGAGTGCCCGCCCACCCACCAGGTGCCGATCTCCGGGGCGGAGGCGGTGAAGGTGTCCAGGCCTCGGCGATCGAGCAGTGCCAGGTTGAGCGTGGGGCGGGCGATCACCACGGTCACGCCGTGCTCGGTCACCAGAGGGGACAGGCGCGCCGCATAGGCCTCCGGCTCGACCTTGCCGCCGGGGTAGAAGACGAGTCCGGTCTCCGCCGGTCCGGTCTCGGAGGGCTGCAGGATGAGCGCGGTCTCCGAATCCGCGACGGTGACACGGGGATCCTCGACCACATCGCCCCACGGCCCGGGCTCCGCGGTCATGACCCCGGTCCGGCTCCACGCGATCACTCCGACGACGGCCACCAGCACCAGCACCAGCGCTGCGGTGAGAAGGCCCAGGAGCATGCGCCGGGCGCGAGAAGCAGTCATGGGAGCACCGTAGCGCCGTCCCCGACAGACTCGACCCAGACCCGCCACTGCTCGGAGTGGGTTCGCGCCGTCGAGGACCCAGCGGCCGGGCAGGGCCCCGCGGCGGCCGGGAGGTGGCGGGCATCTGCCGACTGCGTGAACAGCGGCTGACCGCAGCACGGCATGTCCGTTCCGTCCGATTCGCAGCGCCTACGGTGCCAGAGAAGCCCACCCTCGATCCTCTGGAGGCCCAGCGTGCCGCACGCCCTCGATCGCCGTACCCTCGTCACCGGTCTCGGCCTCGGAGCGGTCGGACTGGGGATCCTCGCGGCCGTGCCGGCGCTGTCCGCCTCCGAAGGGTCTGCGCCCCTGCCATCGGAGCCCGGTGTCCCGGCCGCCGGGGAGGAGCGGCCGCTCATCGGCTCTGCCGACGCCGACCACCTACACGTCATGAGCTTCAACATCCGAGTGGACCTGTCCATCGCCGACGAGGCGGCAGCTTTCGAGCTCGACGCGACGCAGGCCGGCGAGCCCGACCACTGGCCGGACCGCCGTTCCCTGGTGACAGAGCTGCTGCGGCGTGAGCAGCCCACACTGCTCGGCGTGCAGGAGGCGAAGTTCCGCCAGCTGGCCGCGATCGAGGAGGCCCTGCCCGGGCATCGCCACGTCGGCTATGGGCGCCACGGCGGAAGCCGCGACGAGCACTCCGCCCTCTTCTACGACCACGAGCGTCTCGAGCTGCTGGCCTGGGATCAGTTCTGGCTCTCGGACACCCCGGAGGTGACCGGCTCGGCGAGTTGGGGCAACGAGATCAGCCGTCTCGTGGTGTGGGCGCGGCTGCGCGACCGCAGCACCGGCAGCGAGATCGGCGCGATCAACACCCACTTCGACCACCGCTCCGAGCCCGCTCGACGTCGCAGCGCCGAGGTCCTCGCCGAGCTGACGACGCATGACGAGCTGACGGGACTGCCGCTGATCGTCACCGGTGACTTCAACGCGGTCGCCGGAGAGTCCGAGGCCTACACCACCCTGGTCGAGGACGGTCCGTTCCGAGACGTCTGGGAGAGCGCCCAGGAGCAGCTCACCCCGGCCTGGGGCACCTTCCCCGACTATGGCGAGCCCGTCGAGGGGGAACGACGGATCGACTGGGTGCTCACCAGCGAGCAGATCGAGGTCCGCCAGGCGGGGATCAACATCTGGCGCGACGGGGACGGAGCCTTCCCCTCGGACCACACCCCCGTGCAGGCGCTGATCGCGCTGCCCTGAGCGGCGGGCGGGCTCAGCGCTTGTGGTAGAGCTGCTTGCGCAGGAACCGCGGCTCGGAGGTCACCGAGATCCCGAGGTTGCGGAAGATGCCTTCATCCACCGTGCCCAGGATCGTGGTGGTGTGCACGTCGCAGCCGGCGAGGCTGCGCAGCTGCTCGATCGCGCGGCGCGCATTCCCGTCGCTCGAGGCGGAGACCGACAGGGCGATCAGCACCTCATCGGTGTGCAGCCGCGGATTGCGCGAGCCCAGGTGCTCCGTCTTCAGAGTCTGGATCGGCTCGATCGACGAGGGGGAGAGCAGCTGCACCGCATCCTCGAGACCGGCCAGGTGCTTGAGCGCGTTCAGCAGCATCGCGGCCGAGCAGCCCAGCAGCGGTGAGGTCTTGCCCGTGATCAGCGTGCCGTCGGCCAGCTG
>JAAZLF010000744.1 GCA_012799425.1 Actinomycetales bacterium
ACTCGACGTCGTAGTGCTCGGGCAGGGCCCAGTCGTTCAGGCGTGCGAACTCGTCGATCGCGCGGGTGGCGATGCCCACGGCGCGGTCCAGCCAGCGGCGCTGTCCGGTGACGTCGGCCGCCGCGAGCAGCGCCTCGACGGTGTGCATGTTGGAGTTGATGCCCCGGTAGGGCTCGCATTCGCCGAACTCTCGGTCGAAGCTGTCCACGCTCATCCCGGCGGTCTCGTCGAAGAACTTCTCATCGAGCACCTCGAGCGCCTCGTCCAGCAGCTCCTTCGCGCCGG
Organism: Actinomycetales bacterium; assembly: GCA_012799425.1. Taxonomy (GTDB): domain Bacteria; phylum Actinomycetota; class Actinomycetes; order Actinomycetales; family Dermabacteraceae; genus Brachybacterium. The sequence goes on from JAAZLF010000744.1 coordinate 286, forward strand.
GGCGCCCGGCGGCCAGCCCGGAGGCGGCGGCGAGCACCACGAAGGCGTGGGCGTAGGCCTGCTTGGAGTCGTCGACCGGGCGTCCTGCGGCGACCGAGGAGTACCAGCCGCCGTGCTCCTGGTCGCGGAACACCCCGCGCAGGGAGGCCAGGCCGTGATCGGCGAAGCGGCCGAAGTCTGGATGGCCCAGCAGGTGGCCGAGTGCGAAGCTGTGCGTCATCCGGCAGGTCAGCCACAGCTCGGAGGGACGGGAGAGGTCCGGGGCGCCCTGCTCGTCGAGCCAGGCGAAGCCGCCGTCCTCACGCACGGACTCCGAAGCGAAGTGGAGCAGCTCGAGACCGGCCCCCTCGAGCCAGCCGCGGTGCGAGGCGCGGTCCAGCCACGGCACGTGCGCGACCGGCGTCGTCGCGGCGGGTACGGGCATGGTGGGCTCCTCGCGCAGCTCCAAGCTCCGAGCGGCTTCGCGGGCCTGGGCGGTGGTGGGGCCGGGCTCGTCCACCAGCAGCACCTCGCGGTAGTACTTCAGCTCCTGGATCGACTCGCGGATATCGGCGAGTGCGCGGTGGCCGCCGTGCTTGGCGGGGATGTTGTAGTACACGCGCGGGAACCAGCGCTTGGCCAGCTCCTTGAAGCTCGAGACGTCGATCGTGCGGTACGACAGCCAGCTCGCGAACTCGGGCACGTCACGGTCCAGGAACACGCGATCGGTGCCCACGCTGTTGCCGGCCAGCGGCGCCTTGCCCGGCTCGGGGCAGTACTGGCGCACGTACTCCAGACACTGGGCCTGGGCCTGCTCGAGCGTCATCCCGCCGTCGAGCTCCTCGAGCAGACCGGAGACGGTATGCATGTTGACCACGAAGGGGTCCATGCCCTCGAGCGACTCGGCCGGCGGCTTGATGACGACGTCGACACCGTCCCCGAGGATGTTCAGATCGGCGTCGGTCACGAGCACGGCGATCTCGACGAGCGCATCGCGCTGCTTGTCGAGGCCGGTCATCTCGCAGTCGACCCAGATGATGCGGTCGTTGATGGCACGGGTGGAGCTGGAAGTCACCGCACAACAGTAGCGCGGACCCGCGAACGGGGAGCGAGGATGTGCACCCCCGACAGTTACCCTGTGGTCACCACTACTCATCGTCGAGCGGTCGTGAGCCGCCGGAGGGCGCCCCATGAATCTGTACTTCCGTCTGCTGCTGTTCATGATCCGGGTGCGTCTGCGCAGTCGCCTGAGCATCTGGGACACCTCGCACGTGAGGTTCCGGGTGAACCCCGCGGATCTCGACGTGCAGCGGCACATGAACAACGGCCGCTACCTCACCCTCATGGATCTGGGCCGCATGGACCTCATGCTGCGCTCTCGGTTCTGGCAGCGCATCACCGCCCAGGGCTGGTACCCGGTGGTCGCCGGGCAGTCGATCACCTATCGCAGGTCGCTGCTGCTGTGGCAGACGTTCGACCTGGCCTCCAGGGTGATCGGGCACGACGAACGCTGGATCTACATGGAGCAGGTGTTCCGGCGCGAGGGGAAGGTCGTCGCCGATGCGATCGTGCGCGCCCGCTTCCTGCGCAGGTCCGGCGGCTCGGTGCCGATCGACGAGGTGCTGGAGCTGGTGGGCCCGTTGCCCGAGCACCTCGTGGTCCCGCAGTGGGTCACCGAGTGGAACGAGGGGTCCTCCCAGCACGGCAGGGAGCTCTGAGGCCGGCCGGTCAGCGCTGCTGCGCGGCGCGCCGGCGCAGCGCTTCGACGACGCTGAGCGCCAGCAGCACCACCACGACGACCAGCAGGATCCACTGCTCGAACACGACGGCGAGAACTCCTGCGAGCAGCAGGACCACGAGGAAGACGATCTCGAGCACCCTTTGAGGGATGCCGAGCAGGCGTGCCCCGAACCGGGTGCGGGCGAGGCGCAGGAGCAGCAGCACGCCGATGGCCGCGAACGTGAGGATCTTCAACATGTTCCGGTCCTCCCTGCACGGCGATGGTCGACGGCGCCCCCAGCAGGACTCGAACCTGCGACCGACGGTTTAGAAGACCGTTGCTCTATCCGCTGAGCTATGGAGGCATGGGTGCTCGCGCGCACGACGGCTCTGAGCACCCGGAGAAGTCTACCGATCCCGCCGACGGGTTCGGGCACGGCCGTCGGCGGGCTCACGACCCGGCCTCGCGGCCGGTGCCCCGGGCCCGGCCTGACAGTGCGGACAGAACCACAGCACGCGCGGCTCCGCCCCCTCGAGCCGGGGTTCGCCGAGCTCCCCGCGCGCGATCCGGGTGCCGCAGCGCCAGGAGAGTCTCCCGCCGCGCCCGTACACCCAGAGATCCCCGTTCCGGCCCATCATCCCGCCGGTGGTGATGCGCACCGTGCGGTCCGC
>JAAZLF010000745.1 GCA_012799425.1 Actinomycetales bacterium
CCGGCGGGATCGGCGGGAACGAGGAGCTGGTGCGGTCCCTGTGGCCGGAGGATCTCGGCACGATGCCGGGCAGCTTCGTGCACGGGGTGCCGGCGAGCGTGGACGGCATCGGGATGCTGGCCGCCGAGCGGGCGGGTGCGCACTGGATCCATCGGCAGCGGATGTGGCACTACACCGAGGGGATCCGCAACTGGGATCCGGTCTGGCGCGGGCACGGCATCCGCATCCTGCCCGGGCCCTCCTCGCTCTGGGTCGATGCTTGCGGGCGCCGCCTGCCCGCCCCGGCGCTGCCCGGCTTCGACACCACCTCGACGCTGCGCCACCTGCGCACCACCGGGCACGACCACTCCTGGTTCGTGCTCACCCGCAAGATCATCGAGAAGGAGTTCGCGCTCTCCGGCAGCGAGCAGAACCCTGACCTCACCGGCAAGGACGTGCGCCAGGTGCTCTCGCGCGTCAAGCCCGGCGCTCCCGGCCCGGTGCAGGCCTTCCTCGATCATGGCGAGGACTTCCTGCAGGCTCGCGACGTCCCCTCGCTGGTCGCGCAGATGAACGCGCTGGCCGGGGAGGATCTGATCGATGCCGCCGCCCTCGAGCGCACGATCCGCGCCCGCGATGCGGAGCTCGGCAACCCCTTCTCGAAGGACACCCAGATCACGGCGGTGCATGGAGCGCGGAAGTATCTCGGGGACCGCCTGATCCGCACCGCCTCCCCGCACCGCCTGCTCGATCCGCAGGCCGGCCCGCTGATCGCGGTGCGGTTGCACGTGCTGCTGCGCAAGACGCTCGGCGGCCTCGAGACGGACCTCGGGGGTCGGGCACAGCGGGCAGACGGCACGGGGGCCCTGCCGGGCCTCTACGCGGCCGGGGAGGCGAGCGGCTTCGGTGGCGGTGGGGTGCACGGGCACAACGCCCTCGAGGGCACGTTCCTCGGAGGCTGCCTGTTCACGGGCCGACAGGCCGCCGTTGGCGTGCTCGCGGACCTGCGATGACGGGGCTCGACGTCGACGCGCCGCGGCCCCGTGCACTGCTGCTGGTGGGCTCGGTCGGGGTCGGGAAGACGACCGCGGTCGACGCGATCGGCGAGGAGCTGGCCGCGCGCGGCGTCCCGGGCGCCGCGATCGACCTCGACTGGCTGCGCCGCGCCTGGCCCGCCCCGGCGGACGACCCGTTCCATCACCGTCTGGAGCTCACGAATCTGCAGTCCGTGGCGGCGACCATGCGGGAGGCGGGTGCGCGGGTGCTCCTCGCCGCCGGGGTGATCGAGGCACGCGAGGATCGCGAGGACTACGAGCGCGCTGTGGGCTGCCCGCTCACGGTGGTCCGTCTGACCGCGCCGCGCGAGCTGGTGCGCGCCCGGCTGCACCGCCGGCACGAGCTCGATCCCGACGGACTGGCCTGGCATCTGGACCGCTTCGACGAGCTCACGGCGATCCTCGACGCCGCCGGTGTCGAGGACGTGACCGTGCCGATAGGGCAGGACCCGCAGGCCACCGCCCGAGCAGTGCTCGAGGCCGCCGGCCTCTGAGCACCGGGCCGGTCGCCGTACCTGCGGGCGAGGGGAGACGCGCCGTCCACAGCCCGGTGCCGCGGCTCACGGCCGAGGGTGCACAATGGAGGCATGACTCCTCGCCTGACCCGTCGTCGAGCGATCGCCGCGGCTGCCGCCGCCGGGATCGGCCTGCCCGCCGCCGCTGTGGCCGAGGCCGCGCCGTCCCCCTCCCGCCGGCGGGGCCGCTTCCAGCAGGCGAGGATCGCGACCTTCAACGCGTCCCTGAACCGCAGCGAGGAGGGGCAGCTGCTCGAGGATCTCGCCACCGGTGAGGATCCGCAGATCCGGGCGGTCGCCGAGATCATCCAGATCAACAATCCCGACGTGGTGCTGCTCAACGAGTTCGACCACGACGAGGACGGCGAGGGCCTGGACCTCTTCCGCGAGAAGTACCTCGAGGTCCCGCAGAACGGGAAGAGCCCTGTCTTCTACCCGTACGTCTTCACCGCCCCGGTGAACACCGGTGTGCCCAGCGGCCTGGATCTCGACCAGGACGGCACCGTCGGCGGCCCTGAGGATGCCTGGGGCTTCGGCGAGTTCCCCGGCCAGTACGGGATGGCGATCCTGTCCCGCCACCCGATCCTCACCGAGCAGGTGCGCACCTTCCAGAAGCTGCGCTGGGCGGACATGCCCAGCAACCTCCTGCCCACCGAGCACTACGGCCAGGAGGCCGCGTCCGAGCTGCGCCTGAGCTCCAAGTCCCACTGGGACGTGCCGGTGAGGATCGGCTCGGAGACGCTGCATGTGCTCGCCGCCCATCCCACGCCGCCCAGCTTCGACGGACCCGAGAAGCGCAACCAGCGCCGCAACAACGACGAGATCCGCCTGTGGGCCGATTACCTCAGCCCCGGTCGCCGTTCGGCATGGATCGTCGACGATGAGGGCGTCTCGGGCGGTCTCGCGGCCGATGAGCAGTTCGTGATCGTGGGCGACTACAACTCCGATCCGGCTGACGGCGACTCCTGGCCCGGCGCGATCGACCAGCTGCTCTCCCACCCGCGCGTGCGGGACACCAGGCCCCGCAGCGAGGGCGCCGTCGAGGCCTCCACGGCCCAGGGCGGCGCGAACGACGATCACGAGGGCGACCCCCAGCACGACACGGCCGACTTCACCGATGATCCCTCGCCCGGCAACCTGCGGGTCGACTACGTGCTGCCCTCACGGCCCCTCCAGGTCGTCTCCTCGGCCGTGTACTGGCCCGGCCAGGGGCGGCCCGGCAGCGAGCTGACCGGGGAGGATCCCTTCCCCACCTCGGACCATCGCCTGGTGCGGGTGGACCTGCAGCTCAAGGCGTGAGCCGCGAGGGGACGTAGTCTTGGGGCCATGAGCTCCGCACTCCCCCCGATCATCGACCTCGCCCACCTGCACGCGCTGCGCGCGCAGGCGGCCGAGGGGCGTCTCGCGCTGCACCTGCTGGATGTGCGCTGGGCGCTCGACGGCTCCAAGGATCGCGACACCTATCTCGAGGGGCATCTGCCCGGAGCGGTCCACATCGACCTCGACACCGAGCTGGCCGCCCCTGCTCGCCCTGAGGCGGGCCGGCACCCGCTGCCCGCCCCGGAGGACTTCGCGGCCTCGTTGCGCCGTGCCGGGGTGACCGCCGGCTCGACGGTGGTCGCCTACGACGACACCGATGGCGCGCCCGCCGGTCGGCTC
>JAAZLF010000746.1 GCA_012799425.1 Actinomycetales bacterium
ACGAGCTGCTGAGCTCCTCCGGCGAGGTGGTGCGCGGTGACCAGCTGGACTACAACGGCGCCCCCGCCGGTTACGCCTCCCGGCCCGAGGAGACGGTCAACTACGTCGACGCGCATGACAACGAGGCGCTGTACGACATCAACGTGTGGAAGCTGCCGCAGGACGCGCCGATGGACGTGCGGCTGCGGATGAACACGCTGTCGCTGGCCACCGCGACGCTCGGCCAGTCCCCGTCCTTCTGGGCGGGCGGCACCGATCTGATGCGCTCGAAGTCGATGGACCGCGACAGCTACAACTCCGGCGATCACTTCAACACGATCGACTGGACCATGCAGGAAAGCGGCTTCGGCGAGGGCCTGCCCCCGGAGGAGAAGAACGGCGAGGCCTGGGACCTGATGGTCCCGATGCTCGAGGACCCGGCCAAGACCCCCACGCCCGAGGACATCGAGCTCTCGAGCGAGGTCACCCTGGACCTGCTGCGCCTGCGCTCCTCCACGACCCTGTTCACGCTCGGCGACGCGGGGCTGATCCACGAGAAGGTCTCCTTCCCGAACGCCGGCGCCGACGCCACCCCCGGCCTGCTGGTGATGCGGGTGGACGACACCGTGGGTGAGGACGCGGACCCCGCGCTCGACGGCCTGGTCACCGTGTTCAACGCCTCCGACGAGCCGATCACCGAGGCGATCGACGGCATGGCCGGCCTCGAATACCGGCTGCACGAGGTCCAGGCCGACGGCGCGGACGGCGTGGTCAAGGGCGCGACCTGGGATGCCGCAACGGGCACGGTCACCATCCCCGCGCACAGCGTGGCCGTGTTCGTGGCCCCGCAGGCCGGCGGTGAGCTGCCGGGCGGCGGGGGCGAGGGCGAGGCGCCGGGTGACGGTGGTGAGCAGCCCAGCGACGGCGACGACGGCGAGCAGCCGGGCGACGGTGGCGAGCAGACCGGCGACGGTGGGGCGGCGCCCGGTGACGCTGGGGAAGCCCCTGACGCAGGCGACCAGGGCCCCGCTTCCGGCTCCGATGAAGCGTCCGATGAGGCACGTGGGCCCCTCGCCCGCACCGGTCTCGAGATCCTGCCCTGGGCGCTCGCAGTGACGGCCCTCCTCGCCGCAGGCATCGGGCTCACGGCCCGAGCCCGCCGCAGAGCCTGATTCCCCCTCCGCCTGAGCGGCGCCGTTGCTCAGCTCGCAGGCACGGGGTACGGTCGCCTCAGCTGTGACACGAGCGACGACGAGGTGGATCGTGATCAACGCATGGCCTTGCCTTCCGGTCTCCCGAAACGAGCACGGATGACAGCCACCGGCTGGTCTCCGACGGACTCCGCCTACCAGGCGAGGCTTCTGCGCGCCCATGAGGAGCTGCGCGAGCACGCCGAGCTGCACGGTGGCCGCAGCCTGATCCGAGAGCCGGTGCTCGCCTCCTGGCGCCGCTCCCTCGCTGCCGTCCCCGGCGCCGTCCCCACGAGCCCCTTGCTCGAGGGCGACGAGCTCACCGCGGCGCGGCAGGAGCACCTGTTCTCCGCAGTGCTGCCGCTGCTGCGCTCGCGCCTGATCGAGCCTGCGGTCGAGGCCGGGCTGATGGTCGCCCTCGGGGACGCTCGCGGCAGGCTGCTGTGGGTCGAGGGACGGCCGCAGCTGATCGCTCGCGCCGATGACATGGGTTTCGCCGCGGGTGCCGACTGGTCCGAGAGCGCGATGGGCACCTCCGCGCCCGCGCTCGCCCTCACCAGCTCCTCCCCCATGCAGGTGGTCGGGGCGGAGCACTTCCACGAGGCGGTGCATCCGTGGAGCTGCAGCGCCGTGCCCGTGCTGCACCCCCACACCGGCAGGACGCTGGGGGTGCTCGACGTCACCGGCACCGCCGAGGCGGTCTCCCCGCTCGTGCTGCCGCTGCTCGAAGCGACCGCCCGCGCGGTGCAGGAGGAGCTGCGCGCGCTCCTGCCCGTCGCACCCGCCGCGGACGAGGCCGCGCAGGTGCGTCGGCCCCGGCTCCTGCCCCGCTGCCCCACCGTATGTGCAGAACTGCTGCTCACCGGTCGCCGCACCGCACTGCTGCGGCACGGTGCGCGGAGCTTCGAGCTCAGCAACCGGCACGCCGAGCTGCTGACCCTGCTGCATCTGAGCCCCGGCGGCATCAGCGGCGGGGAGCTCGCCGAGCAGCTGCACGGCAGCCTCGCGGCCGAGGGCACGGTGCGCGCCGAGGTGGTGCGCCTGCGCAAGGTGCTCACGGCCGTGCCCGAGCTCGGGATCGCGTCGCGCCCGTACCGGCTCACCGGTGCGGTGGACAGCGACCTGCGCCGGGCCCGCAGCGCCCTCGAGCACGGCGATCTCGACACCGCGCTCACCTGCGCCGCCGGCGAGCTCCTCCCGAGCTCCGATGCCCCCGCGATCCGTCGGCAGCGTCGCCGCATCGACGCGCACCTGCGCGAACTGCTCCTCGAGACCGGCACCTCCGCCCAGCTGTGGCAGTACGCCCAGCGCCCTGAGGCCGAGGGCGACCTCGAGGTCCTCATGGCGATCCTCGCGATCGCCCCGTCGGACGCCCCGGAGCGCTCGGCCGCCGTGGCCCGCGCCCGCGCCCTGCGCGGCGAGACCGACTGAGCCCTACGCCCCACGCCCCGCGCAACGTCCACGCAACGTGACGTGGATTACGGTGCAGAGCATCCGACGAGGACGTCGGCGCGCACCGCTGAGAGAGGAACGTCATGACTGTCTATGCACGTCCGGGGACCGAGGGCTCGAAGGTCACCTTCAAGCCCCGCTACGACAACTACATCGGCGGCCAGTGGGTCCCGCCCGCCAAGGGCGAATACTTCGAGAACCCGAGCCCGGTCACCGGCGAGATCTTCACCGAGGTGGCCCGCTCGACCTCCGAGGACATCGAGAAGGCGCTCGACGCCGCCCACGCCGCCGCGCCCGCCTGGGGGAAGACCTCCGTGGCCGAGCGCGCGGTGATCCTCAACAAGATCGCCGACCGCATCGAGGAGAACCTCGAGATGCTGGCCGTGGCGGAGACCTGGGACAACGGCAAGGCGATCCGGGAGTGCCTGAACGCGGACCTGCCGCTGGCAGTGGACCACTTCCGCTACTTCGCCGGAGCGATCCGGGCACAGGAGGGCGCGCTCTCCCAGATCGACGACGACACCGTCGCCTACCACTTCCACGAGCCGCTGGGCGTGGTCGGCCAGATCATCCCGTGGAACTTCCCGATCCTGATGGCGGTGTGGAAGCTCGCCCCCGCGCTCGCGGCCGGCAACTGCGTGGTGCTCAAGCCCGCGGAGCAGACACCCGCCTCGATCCTGGTGCTCGCCGAGCTGATCGGGGACCTGCTTCCCGAGGGCGTGCTGAACATCGTCAACGGCTTCGGCGCGGAGGCCGGCAAGCCGCTGGCCTCCAACAGCCGGATCGCGAAGATCGCCTTCACCGGCGAGACCACCACGGGCCGTCTGATCATGCAGTACGCCTCGCAGAACCTGATCCCGGTGACGCTCGAGCTGGGCGGCAAGAGCCCGAACATCTTCTTCGACGACGTCGCCATGAAGGACGATGCGTTCTACGACAAGGCGCTCGAGGGCTTCGCGATGTTCTCCCTGAACCAGGGCGAGGTGTGCACCTGCCCCTCGCGCGCACTGGTGCAGGAGTCGATCTACGACAGCTTCGTCGCCGACGGCATCAAGCGGGTCGAGGCCACGAAGCAGGGCGACCCGCTGGACACCGACACCATGATCGGTGCCCAGGCCAGCAACGATCAGCTCGAGAAGATCCTCTCGTACCTCGACATCGGCAGGCAGGAGGGCGCGAAGCTGCTCACCGGCGGCGAGCGCGCGGATCTGGGCGGGCACCTCTCCGGCGGGTACTACGTCACCCCGACGATCTTCGAGGGCGACAACTCGATGCGGATCTTCCAGGAGGAGATCTTCGGGCCGGTGCTCGCGCTGACCCGCTTCAGCGACTACGACCAGGCCATGTCGATCGCCAACGACACCCTGTACGGGCTGGGCGCGGGTGTGTGGAGCCGTCAGCAGAACACCATCTACCGTGCCGGGCGGGAGATCCAGGCCGGCCGCGTGTGGGTGAATCACTATCACAACTACCCGGCGCACTCCGCGTTCGGCGGGTACAAGTCCTCCGGCATCGGCCGAGAGAACCATCTGATGATGCTGGACCACTATCAGCAGACCAAGAACCTGCTGGTCTCCTACTCGGAGAACAAGCTCGGCTTCTTCTGAGCCGCGCCGACCGTGGGCGCCGCGGCCTCCCCGCGCCGCGCCCACGGAAATCGGGCGATTCCGAGCCGGATCTGTCCTACTGCCGGCTCGGAATCGTCCGATCGTGCATTCTCGGAGCCGGACCCGGGCCGGCCGCGGGGCCCCGCGGCCACGGCCCCGGGCTCAGCCTTCGTGGGTCGGGGCGACCTTCTCCGCGGGCTCGGTGAGCTGCTCGGTGCCGGTGACCCTGACCAGCTGGTTCATCACGTGGAAGATGATCAGCGCGGCGAGCGTTCCCAGCGCGATGCCGGTCAGCTCGATGCCGCCGAAGGTCCAGGTCACGTTCGCGATGCCGACCACGAGGGCGACGCCCGCGGTGAACTGGTTCTTGGGCCGTGAGAAGTCGACCTTGCCGTCCACCCACATGCGCACGCCCACGATGCCGATCAGGCCGTAGAGCACGAAGGTCACTCCGCCGAGCACCCCGGGCGGGATGGTGAAGATCGCGGCGCCCACCTTCGGGGACAGCGAGAGCAGGATCGCGGCGATGCCCGCGACCCAGTACGCGGCGGTGGAGTACACGCGGGTGGCGCTCATGACGCCGATGTTCTCGCCGTAGGTGGTGGTGGGTGAACCGCCGAAGCCGGCCGAGAGCGCGGTGGCGATGCCGTCGGAGGCGAGGGTGCGCCCCACCATGTGGTCGAGGTTGCGGTGGGTCATCAGGCC
>JAAZLF010000747.1 GCA_012799425.1 Actinomycetales bacterium
TGGTGAGGGGGAGCTGGAGACGTTCCTCACCGCTCCGGAGCCACGTCATTCAGGTCGTTCTGGCAGCGGCGAAGAGTCGGGGGAAGGTTCTGTGTCCCAGTCGCAGGCCCCGAAGGAGCCTTCCGCGGGTTCCGCGTTCGCGGCTGGGTCGTACGACGATCCGCGGATCACGACGCGTGCGCGCGAGTTGTTCTCCAGTGAGGACATGATCGTGGTCGCCGCGAAGCTGCGTACCAAGCTCGAGGTGGCGCGGAAGGTGTCAGCGCGGGCGATCGTGGCGTTCATCGGTCTGCACAACCTGCTGTCCTCTGTGGTGGCCGGCCGGTTGTCGGTGGAGCGTGTGGAGCGTCTGCATTTCCGTATCGATGACGCTCTCCTGCCCTTGTCGCAGGTTCAGGCTCTGGACGGGTTCCTCGACGGTCTGGATGCGCGGCTGTCGTTGGATCAGTTCGAGAAGCAGGCCAGGATGCGGATCCGCATGCTGGATCCTGTGCGGCCTGATCCTGATGCGGCGCGGAAGAACCGTTGTGTGCGTATTGAGCGTCGTGATGATGACACTGCTGTGTTGGAGATGGTGGGCCCGATCGGTGTGATCGAGGCGCTGTTCCAGCGATTGCGGGCGATGGCCAGGGCGATCCGGCGGCAGGAGATCGGTGCGCTCGGGCTCATGAAGGACGGGCGGGATCTGGATGCGAAGGGCCTCGCGGGTCGGCTTCTGGACGACCGGCGCGTGGCGGAGCTGATGTTCGACCTGCTGGCCGGTGCCCGTCCGCAGACTCAGGTCCGCGTCGGCCCGAAGGCCGCGTGCAGCTCCACGAGAGGAGCGGCGGAAGCGGTCGTGGAGGCCGCGTGGGCTCAGGGGCCCGGTGCCGCCGCCGGACAGCCAGCCGGTTCCGGTGGAGGGGGTGCTGCCTCTGAGCGGTCTGGAGGTGAGATCCCGGAGGGCGCCCTCGTGGACGTGCTGTGTCCGACGGATGGTGACTGGCTGCGGAAGCAGGCGCAGGTGACGATCACTGTGCCGGTCTCGACGGTGTTGTCGCTGGATGATCGGCCGGGACTGATGAATGGCGATGTGCCGGTGTCTGCGGAGTTCTGCCGGGATGCGGCTGCACACGCGACGTCCTGGTATCGGGTGCTGACGGATCCGGCGACGAGCATCGTGACGGACCACATCGCGCAGACGTATGAACCGACTGCTGCCATGCGCCGCACGGTGCGGGCGAAGTGGCGTACGTGCACGGTACCGGGGTGCAGCCACCCGGCGGCGTGGTGCGAGATCGAACACTGCTGCCGGTTCTCGAAGGTCGATCCGGGCTCGGGTGGGCTCACGGTGATGGAGAACCTGCACGCGATGTGCAAGCACCACCATCAGCTGAAGACGATGGGCAGGATCGGGCTGAAGCGCCTCAGACGGAATGAGATGGCGTGGGTGCTGCCGATGGGAGTGACAGCGACGACGAGCCCACCGCCACTGGCGGCGGGCCTGGATCCACCGGACCCGGATGAGCTGCTGGCGCAGGCCGATCGCTTCGACCGTGTCGACCGGCCGCCGGTGGGGGAGGGCTGTGCAGGGCCGGATCCATTCACCACGGCCCAGACCCTCGTACCCGAGGCGTGCGAGGAGACCGGCCGGCCTGACGAGCCCGATGAACCCGACGAACCGGATGGTGCTGGTGGAACCCCGCCTCCGTTCTGAGAACCCAGGCAGAGGCGGGCCCTGAGACGTCGGTGGAGCGGGTCGGGTCTTGCATGCACCTGCGCAGGGGAGTGTGTGGTGCCTGTGCAAGGCGCGCATGCACGCGTGCAGACGGGTGAGGGCTGTGCGAGGACCCCGCCCCAGTCGGGAACCCCGCCCCAGTCGGGAACCCCGCCCCAGGCCGGCGGGTAACCCCACTCCGGTGGGCTCTGTGCTCACCGTAGAATCGACGTGTCGCATCTTCTTCTGGCAAGGACCGCCGTGCTTTCTCTCACCCGCTTGAGCTTGCGCAATCGCGCCCTCATCGCCCTCGTCACCATCTGCGCGGCCGTCTTCGGCATCATCGGGACCTCGGCGCTGAAACAGGAGCTGTTCCCGCCCGTCGAACTGCCCCAGGCGTTCGTCTCCGCCCAGTACGAAGGTGCGTCCCCGGAAGCCGTTGAACGCGAGGTCACCGCGCCCCTCGAA
>JAAZLF010000748.1 GCA_012799425.1 Actinomycetales bacterium
ACGAGGCTCACAGGGGCCCTTGCGGGAGTCAAGGGTTCAGCACCCGGTCCACCCTCTAGGACTTAAACAGCAGCGGCATCAAACCTGGGCCGATTCAGGGGTTGCGGAGGGCCCGTACGTGAAGCGCATCGATCGATTCCTCGCCGTGACTATCCAGAGCGTGAGGGGGGCGGCGATGACGATGGCGCTGAGGAGGGGAATCGCATGGGGGCCGAGGGGGCCGAGCACGGCGGCGCCGAGTGTGGAACCGCCGAAGATCCCGATGTTGAAGGATGTGTTGACGAGAGAGGGCGCAACTTCGGTGGCGTCCTCCGTCGCTCGCAGCGTGAGGATCTGGAACGACACCGGGAGGGGACCGAAGACGAACCCCCAGATGGCAAGGAGAACCACCGTGACTGTGGGTCCGATCAGCACAGCCGAGAGCACCATGACCATGAGAAGGCCGCACACTGAGATCAGCAGCACTCGTCCCGCATGGCGGTCCACGTAGCGGGCGCCGAGGATGAGGCCGGCGGCACTGGCGATGCCATAGATCATCAGGGCGGTGCTTACTGCAGAACCATTCAGGCCGGCCTCGCGCAGCCTCGGCTCGAAGTATGTGAAGCTCATGAAGTGCGCAAGAGACACCGTGAGCATGATGACGGTCATGAACAGTGCGGACTTGTTGCGCAGCGTGCCGAGGGCCTGGCGGGTGGTGAGGATCGGTCGACGGGGGTCGCGTTGCGCGGGGACGAGGACCTGGGAGGTCAGACCGAGCAGCAGAAACCCGACGGCGACCAGGCAGAAGGGTGCACGCCAGTCGAGCAGATCTGCGATCGCGGCTCCGGCGGGCACGCCGAAGGATAGGGCCAAGGCGTTGCCGGCGCTGCCTGCAGCGACAGCGAAGCCGCGGCGCGAGACCGGGACGGCGGCGACGGCTATGCGCAGAGTGGTGGTGAAGATGACGCCATGTGCGGCACCGCCGACGAGGCGGGCGATTAGCGCGACGGCGTAGTTCGGGGCCGTGACGAACACGGCGCTGCTGAGGAAGAACACCAAGACGGTGCCCAGCAGCACGTGCTTGGCGGGGAACTTCGCCAGAGCGGCACAGAAGGGGATCGCGCCGAGCACGACCACGATGCTGTAGGCGCTAACGAACAGGCCCGCCTCACCAGGTGAGACCCTGAGCCCTTCAGCGATCGGGGACAACAGCCCAACCGGCAGCATCTCGTAGCTGATGGTGACGAACACGATCAGGGGCATCAGCAGCACAGTCAGGAATCCGCGGGCGCTGATCTTCCGATCCTCGTCGACGGAGAGTGGAGAGGTCGTCATGTATTCCAATCCGAAGAGAGCGTGAAGGAGGGCGAGGCCGTGCAGTGCAGGCTCGTAGGCGTGCGTGGAGTGGCGGTGGGCGATGCTGTGCACGGCGGCCGTAGCCACAGCCTTTAGATGCTCTCAGAATCTCTTGCTTCACTGTGCATGCAGTTCAGTACCCCAGCGCCGGAAGGTCCATCATGGCGCGCAAGACTCAGGTAATCCTCACCGATGACGTCGATGGCAGCGAGGCCAGCCAGACGGTGTCGTTCGCTCTCGATGGCGTGGCCTACGAGATCGATCTGAACGACTCCCACGCCGAGCAGCTCCGAGAGCAGCTCGGGACCTGGATCGCCAGCGGCGGCCGCATCAGAGGACGGCGCACTGCCGGCACGCGGCGCACCAGCGGGAGCGACCCGGAGCGGACCGCGCGGATTCGTGAGTGGGCGCGGGAGAACGGCCACGAGGCCAGCGACCGCGGACGCATCGCCGCCACTGTCATCGAGGCCTACGACGCAGCCCACTGACGCCCCCTACGTTGCCCGCCTCGCGGGCAATAGCTTCTCGACTCTTCCGGCGAAGATGCAGTCATCGTCCCGGCCGAGCTGGTCCCGTCCATCCCCGACCGTCGCGCTGTGACTAGCGGAGTGCTTAGCACTCGAGGCCCTCGATGCGATCGGCCGAGCGAGCTCCCCATTCTCCTTCGGGGGCGTGGGGAGCTTTCGTAGTCATTGCCTAGCTCAACGTCGTAGGTTCTCTCCTGGATCGTGTTGCCGGGATGGTCCTATGCGCCTCGACCCTGCTATCGCATCTTCCGTGCTGCGTGGGTTATGGCCCGTGCCTTCACCCCGCACCTCGTGCTCGCGCCGCTTGCGCTTCCGTGGACGTTCCTGTCGGTCATTCCTGGCACGCTTCGGCGGGGCCTCTATCTCGACCCGACGCGCACGGGCCTGGTGATGCTCTACCGCTCGAACCGGATCCTAGCTGTTGCGGGTCATGACGTTGTAGTCGCGGATCGGGGATGAAGGAACGGGTCCCTGACCTGCACGATGGGCGGTGTCTAGACATCCGTCGTCCGGAAGGGACCCGTTCCATGACCCACCGTAATTCGCCATTGACCCCTGCCGGAAGACTCCGCCTGGTCTAACGTGTCGAAGGAGATGGCCGACCCATCGCCCACGTCGCCTCCGAGGCAGGGATCTCCCGCTCGACACTGACGAAGTGGGTCCACCTATACCGCGACGACGGCGTCGAAGCTCTCCAGGACCGCACCAGCGCTCCTGCTCGCCGGCCGTCGCGGTTGCCGATCGAGGTCCTCGAGCTCATCGACGCGTGGCGGCGAGACCGCAAGTGGTCGGCACGCCGGATCGCCCTCGAGCTCTCCGGTCGCGGCCACCACTACTGCGTCCGGACTATCGGGCGCTGGAAAAAAAGACTCGGGATCTCCCGCCGCCGTGACCTCGACCCGACCGGGGAGACCAACTGCGAGAGCGGGAAGATCAGCGCTCGCTTCCCCGGCCACATGCTCCACCTGGACGTGAAGAAGATCGGACAGATTCCCGCCGGTGGAGGCTGGCGACTCCACGGCCGCGGCAGTAAACGGGCCCGCCACCAGCGCGTGGGCTACACCTATCTGCACCGAATTCCCGGTCAGGACGCCGTCGAGCGCGGCCTGCTGCGCGACGGCGTCCTCGTAGCCGGTGTTCTCCCACCAGTCGGCCGGGCGCGGCGATCATCGCGGCCACGTAGATCAGCTGCGCCGCCGCGAGGCGCTCGGCCACCAGCGCTGCGGTGGGACCGCCGAAGGAATGTCCCACGACGACCAGGTCATCGATCCGGCCGTCGATTGCGTCCACGACGGTCTGCGCGAACTGCTCGAAACCTGCGGCCTCGTCCTCGCAGGGGAGGTCCGGGGCGGCGACCTGATGGCCGCGAGCCCGCAGCTCCTCGGCGACCAGGTGCCAGGACCAGCCCACGTCCCCGGCTCCGTGGATGAGCACGAACGTGGAGGTGACCATCGCGGAAGGCTTTTAGTCCCCGAGGATCGCGCCGGTCGACGCGGACTTCACGAGCTTGACGTACTTGCCCAGCACGCCCTTGGTGAACTTGGGCGGCAGCGGCTCCCAGCCCTCACGGCGCTTGTCCATCTCCGCCTCATCGACCAGCAGGTCCAGTGCCCCGGTGGAGACGTCCAGACGGATCCGGTCCCCGTCACGCACGAACGCGACCGGCCCGCCGTCCACTGCTTCCGGCGCGATGTGGCCCACGCACAGCCCGGTGGTGCCGCCGGAGAAGCGGCCGTCGGTCATCAGCAGCACGTCCTTGCCGAGGCCCGCTCCCTTGATTGCGCCGGTGATCGCGAGCATCTCGCGCATACCGGGGCCGCCCTTGGGACCCTCGTAGCGGATCACCACCACGTCGCCGTGGGTGATGGTGCCGTCGTTCAGTGCGTCCAGGGCGTGCTGCTCGCGCTCGAACACGCGGGCCGTGCCCTCGAA
>JAAZLF010000072.1 GCA_012799425.1 Actinomycetales bacterium
ACCGCGCCCATGAAGCGGGAGAACTTGTCGAGCGCGAGGTCGGAGCCTCGAGGGTCAACGCTGCCTGTGTATCCGAAGGCCTCCCAGCCGCGGTCCGCGGGCTCGGGGCTGCCGCGGGAGACGCCGAGCGCCACCCGTCCATCGGCGATCAGGTCGAGCGCCGCGGCCTCCTCTGCGAAGTACAGCGGGTTCTCGTAGCGCATGTCGATCACGCCCGTGCCCACCTCGATCCGCTGCGTGCGCGCGGCGACCGCGGCCAGCACCGGCATCGGGGACGCGGACTGCTGGGCGAAGTGGTGGACGCGGAAGTAGGCGCCGTTCACGCCCAGCTCATCTGCGCCCACGGAGATGTCGATCGCGTCGTGGAGCATCTGGCGGGCGCTGAGGCCGCCCTGGGCGGGACTGCCGCCGTAGTGGCCGAAGCTGAGGAATCCGAAGGCTCGCATGGATCGATCCTACCGAGTAGTTGATTACTGAAGCAAAGAGTCTGGGCGGGCCGGGGTGTGCCGTCGTGCTCTGTGTCGGCCAGCCCGGGTGCCTCCCGCTCGGACTCGAGGGCAGGAAGGGCCTCGGCGATCCCCAGGGCGTCTCAGCTGTCGAGCAGGGCCAGGCCGTCCTGCAGCCGTTCCCCGCGGGACGCCATCCGTCACTCCCGGCCCGCTGCAGCCTCGGCGGTCAAGCGAACCGCGCCGCGCGGCGCGATTCGGGACCCTATTGGGCATTGTCAGCGCGCCGTTAAGGAATAGCCGAACGCTGATGCGGGAACAAGTGGCGTTATCGATTCGCGGTGAACGGGCATTCAGTAAGGAAGGTGCTAGCTGAGGGCGCCTCGCGGGCGTAGTCAATCGGCAGCTTGACGAGGATTGTGCAGTGTGAGACACTTCACTCCGAAGTCGGAGGCGAGTTATGGCGCAATATGCATTAGGAGGAAGCATGTCTTGACGTTCGAGGTTCGCGTCAATCGGAATTGCTGCTCTATCGTTAGGGCTGTTTGGCGGGCCTGCAGTGGCCGAACCGCTTGAGATGCCGGCCGGCACTGACGCGACTGTTGACGAGAATGGAAGAGCATATTACGACGGCGCGCCCATTCTTCCCGAATTTTCCGGAGAGGTGTCCAAGGTGGATGCGGCAGGGCTCCAGGCGCACGATGGCGTAGCCGATCCTGGCGATATCGAGCCGTTCGCGTGCGGCGATTCGAGCATCATGGTTGTTCACGCCACCGTCGGTTGGGGAAATCCGCAGAAGGGTTCGTGTTACGTTCTCGGGACTAAGGGCTCTACGGTTGGCTATCGCTGGGAAACATATTCGGCCGTGGGTAATCCTTGGGCATGCATGCAGGGCTCTGGATACAACTCGTCCAAGAAGATGATCTGGGTTGATGTTGGTTGCGGCACTTCAGGGTCCGGAACGGCGTCCTGGGGCGAGGTTGCGGCGAGCAAGACGATGCGGGGGAAGGCTGGCGGCACAGCCGGGACTCCTACGCAGGTGATTTGGCGCTGATGAGCGGCGAAGTGGGGGGCACGACGTGACTCGCGGACGCGCAATACGACCGATCGCCGTTGTTGTGGCTGCGCTCACCATGGCAACGTCCGCCTGTGCGAACGGCTCGGAGGATGTGCCAACGTCCGCGTATCCAACGGGAAGCGCCGAAGTGTCTGAATTGGCGCTCCCGGACGCGGCTGGTGAAAAGATGCCTCCAGTCTCAGTGATCATCGAGAGTCTTGATTGCGCGATGGAACTGCCCGTAGAGCACGATCCGCTCTCCAACGCAGAAGGATCTGGGCAAATATGCATTCTGGACGCTTCAGGCGGGGCGCAAGTGTACGTGATGCAGCACGAGGATTTTCCAACGGCAGTACTTGACGAGAGGACGTGGGGTGCGGGCGACCCGATCGTCCGCCTCCTCCTCTTCGAGGACGGCTATGTGGTGGGCCCCTTCGACGAACTGGAGAACATTGAAGAGGGAGCTCTGCTGGCGCCGAATGAATGGAAAGGGTTGGTTACCGATATCTCCGCTTCAGAGCTGCTTCCTGAGGTCACGTATGAGTGCCGAAGCATTCTTTCTACCGCGCTCGCGTCGGACTTCCGTTTTGCGGCCGGAGATAAAAACTCCAGTGGATGGGTGGATAGTTCGCAGTTCGACTATGGGGGTGGGGCTGGGATCGAGCTCGTCGAGCAGGCGCGATCTTCACTCGAGGCCGGCGGTGCTGCCGAGCTCGTCGACGCGGCTTCGGACAGTCCAGGCATTATGGACTACGCCGCTGAGTCCTATTCTTCGCGATATGGTCCCGAAGTGACTGAGGCCTGCGGCGCGGACGGTCGTTGACTGCAAGGAGGACAACGTGCGTAGAAATCCATTTCGGCCCGGCTCTCTACCTTCCCTTCCTGGGTACTTCCCGGGTGCGAACGAAAGGGTCGAAGGCATCGAGGTTCCGTCGGGTGGAGATCATACTTCTCTAGAAGAGGATCGAGACGAGCCCGCTTTCCTCGATTCGGGCCGGATCAAAATATCTCTGCCCAGCAAGGAAGAGCGCTCGAAAGGGCGGTCTCGCGGCAAGGATGCCACGTAGGGGGCATCGTGTGGGATGCGGCTGTTATGTGCTCTGCGTTGGTGTTGCGAACACGCTATGTGTTCATCCGCCGCTACTCTGCTGATGGTTTCGACGTTAGACCTGACCTGCACAGGTGTAGTACCCCACGGCGTCCGGAGCATTGAGGGCGTCGAGGATTTGTGAGGGACCGCCCCGGGATGTTGCGCGTGCCCCGGTGAGGTGAGCGCACCCCGCACGCGCGACGGACCCGGATCCGCGTGCGGAGCCGGGCCCGTCGCGCTCGGCGGGGCGAGGTCACTCGTCGTCGGCCTCGGTGCCCCCGGCCGGTCGCTGGCCGAGCTCGGCGTCCAGGCGGAGGATGCCGGAGCCGTCCTCGCCCACGCGCTTCACGCGGCCGATGATCTCGGAGACGGTGGCCTCCTCCTCGATCTGCTCGTCCACGAACCAGTTCAGCAGCGGGCGGGAGTCGTAGTCGCCCTCCTTGTCCGCGCTGCGGTACAGCTCCCGGATCGACTCGGAGACCTTCTCCTCGTGGGCGAGGGCGGCCTCGAAGATCCCGAGCACCGAGAGGCCGGGCGCCACCTCCGGCGCCGCGATCGCGCCGATGGTCGCGTGGTTGCCGCGGTCCGAGACGTGCTGGATGAACTTGTTGGCGTGGACGATCTCCTCGTCGGCCTGGTGGCGCAGCCATGCCGCGATGCCGGTCAGGTCCTGCTCGTCCGCCTCGATGGCCAGCTGTCGATAGGTGATCGACGCGGCGAACTCGAGCGTGATCTGCTCCTGGAACTTCTTCTCAAGGTCGTTGCTCATCTTCATGACGTTGACAGTAGCGCTCCCGCAGGAGCTTGTCACGCATGGAAAGGCTGTCCTGACCTGCACGGATGAAGTACGGGCAGGCTTACCTGACCCGGTGGCCGGGCGCCTGGGCGAGGGTGCGTCCGGGGATGAAGCGGCCGGTGACGACCGTGTGCCGGGCGTTCGGCGCACCGAGCTCGCCCCGCGGCGAGCCGGGTCCGTCCCCGGCTCCCGGCGGCGGGCCCTCTGGACCCTCCTGGGCCGTCACCAGGAGCTCCTCCATCCGGGCCACGGCCCGGCGGGCGACCTCCG
>JAAZLF010000749.1 GCA_012799425.1 Actinomycetales bacterium
CGCGGGGGCCGACGGGCCAGCGGCCGCCGACACGGGAGCGGCCCGCGGCGGGGCCGGGGCCCTCGGCGGGGCAGAGGCCCGTGCGGCTGACGCGGGCACGGACGGAGTGCGCTACGTGAAGATCGTGCGCCCCGGCCGTGCCGGACGGCTGCTGGATGCCATCGAGCGCGCCACCGCCTTCGACGGCCCCTTCCGCACAGCGGCCGTGCTCGCCTCCGACGACGACACCGTCACCTTCGCCGAGCTGCCCGGCCGTCTCCTGCACGACGGGCTGCCCGTCACCGACGGGGCCTGGCGCCGCGCCTGGCGCGAGACTCTGGATGCCTGGGCCGAGGCCGTCGAGAGCTCCCGCGCACACGTGGGGCACATGGAGGTCCACGGCCCCGCGGACGAGGCCGGGATGCTCGAAGCCTGGGGCGAACGGGCCGACGCCGTCGACCCCGCCGGCGCGGTCCGGCGCGGCCGAGCCCTCGCCATGGCACGCAGAGAGCTGCAGCGCCTGGACCCCCTCGAGCATCCCACCCTGATCCACCGCGACCTGCACGACAAGCAGATCCTGTGGCGCGAGGGGGACCGGCCCGCACTGCTGGACGTCGATACCGCGACCGCCGGCGATCCCGCCCTCGACGCCGCGAACCTGCGGGCCCACGCCACCTGGCGTGCGCTCCAGGGCATCTGGACCGAGGAGCAGGCTGAGGTGGTCCGCGAGGAGATCGACCGGGCCGCAGCGCACAGCGGCATCCGCCCCGAGAGCCTCGCCGCTTACGAGAGCGGCACCATCGCCCGCCTCGCCTGCGTCTACGCCTTCCGACCGCGCTGGCGCGAGGCGGCTCATGGCCTGGCCGCGGCCTGACGGTCATGCTGACCAGCGGCGGCAGCCGTGAGTCCCCGGCCCGCGCCGTCCCGTTCCGGAGCTCCGGCGCGCACTGTCCCGCTCCGTCCCGTTCCGGCCCGCGCT
The DNA here is from genome assembly GCA_012799425.1 of Actinomycetales bacterium. GTDB lineage: Bacteria > Actinomycetota > Actinomycetes > Actinomycetales > Dermabacteraceae > Brachybacterium. The sequence continues at coordinate 959 of JAAZLF010000749.1, forward strand.
GTCCCGCTCCGTCCCGTTCCGGCCCGCGCTGTCCCGCTCCGTCCCGTTCCGGCCCGCGCCCATCCGCTCCCGCGATGGTCGGGTACTGGCGCTGTGGCGAGGCGTATGCCGATATCGCCGTACTCATCGCTCCAGGTCCAGTACGCGACGATCGCCCAGACTTGAGCCTGAGCATCCGGACCTTTCCTCCCCATCCCCGGCCCGTCCACAGGGCTGCTCCCGCGCCCTCGCTCCGGGCCCAGGTTCGCCTGTACTGCTCGGATGAAGATCCCGGGAATCGCGCACAGGTCGGACCTCGCCGGGCTCGGCATCACCGACGCTGATCGCCGGCGCCTGCTCCGCCGGGGCCGCATGTCGCGGGCCGGCACCTGGTACGTCACCGATGAAGCGCCGCAGGACCTCGTCTCTCTGCTGGCTCAGGGTGTGAGACCCACCTGCGTCTCTGCGGCGCTGCATCACGGACTCTGGGTGCCGCTGCACGAGGGCGACCACGTGTATCGGCCGCGCGGCCTCGCAGCCGTGGAACCGCGCCGGAACATCGTGGTGACCGGTCGAGACGCTGCGGTGACCGGTCGAGACACTGCGGTGACCAGCCGAGACGTTGCGGTGCCCGGTCGAGACGTTGCGGTGCCCGGCCGAGACATGGTGATGCACGGTTCCGCGATGAGGAGCTGGCCGGACCGCGCTCCAATCGCCGATCTGCCGCTTGCCCTCGAGCACGCGATGCGCTGCCTGTCCGTTCGGGACGCCGCGATACTGCTCGAATCCGCGCTGAACCGGCGGAAGATCTCGATGGGCGAGGTGGAACGGCTCCTCGCGGCCCTCCCCGCAGTGCGTCGCGCTCAGCTCGCGAGGGTCACCCCGCTTTCCGAATCGGGAACCGAGACCGCGGTGAGGTGGTGGCTGGAGTCGCTGCACGTGCCGGTCACGCCGCAGGTACGTGTTGCCGGGGTGGGCCGTGTCGACCTCAAGCTCGGCACGAGCTGGATCATCGAGTGCGACAGCGCCACGTACCACGACAACCCCGAGCAGTACCACCGGGACCGAGCCCGCGACCTGCGGCTCCAGGCCCGTCGCTACATGGTCACCCGGCTCACCTGGGAGCAGGTGTTCCTCGGCTGGGAGGAGACCAAGGCTCAGCTCCTCACGATCATCCGTCGCCGAGACCACCGGCGCCCCCTTGCCGGCTGACGGTCGGAACGGGCCAGGCCGGATCGGGGCCGAGCAGGTTGGGGCAGGGCGGGACAGGTCTGAGCAGTTCGGGCAGCGATGGGGCGGGTCCGAACGGGCCAGGCCGGGTCGGGACAGGCCGCGGGCGGCACCGCCGATGCCCAGCACGGCTCCAACGAG
>JAAZLF010000750.1 GCA_012799425.1 Actinomycetales bacterium
CAGGGCGAACCCGCCGGCCAGCACCCCGGCCTTCTCGAGCTCCGCGTCGAAGGCCATGAACTCCTCTGGGTCGGGGCCCTGCTCGCCCTCCCCACAGCGGTCATCGGCCAGGTTCCCCATCAACAGCAGCACGTACTTCATGGCGTTCTCCCTCATCGGATGCGACGACCGAGCCGTGCGGCCCGGACACCATCATGACGAACGGGCGGGCCGGAAATCGACAGCCGGACCGGAATTCGTGTTCGATGACAGTGGGAGAAGGTCACCGTCGGCGGCATCGAGGGCTTCGCCGAGGACGTCCTGAACCGCTGGTGAGCCGCCTCAGCCCTCGCCGAGCACCTGCGCGGTGGTGCGCAGATCCACCTGCGGCGGGAACAGGCTCATGGTGTGCAGCGCCGGCGGCCCGTTCTCCGCGGTCGAGTGGGCGACCGCGTCGGTGATCACGCTCAGGCGCACCCCGGCATCGGCCGCGGGCAGCACGGTGGAGATCACGCAGCAGTCCGTCGTCACACCCGTGACCAGCAGGTGCGTGCGCGGGTTCTCCTCCCAGCCCACGCGCTGCGCCAGCTGCGGCCCCCACTTCCCGAACGTCGGCTCATCGATCGTGGGATGGGCGGAGAGCCTCTGGGCCGCGTCCACCAGCTCGTAGCGCGGATCCTCCGGCGGGACGTCCGCGAAGGGCCAGGCCCGGTAGTAGTCGCCCCACGCGGTGGCGCGATCGGCCGTGGGCAGCCAGCGGGTGACCAGCGTGCGCTCGGGGCCCACCGCCGCCGCGAGACGCGCGATGTTCTCCATCGCGGGCGGGAAGAACGGCGAGCACCACTCGGAGGCCGGATCGGCGAAGATCCGCTGCGGGTCGACGATCAGCAGCCAGGGGGCGGTGCTCATGCGCCCCTCTCCTGCCGGCGGATCGTCCCGCGCCGCGCCACGACCGTCACCGCGAAGCCGAGCACCAGCGCGAGCAGCACCCCGATGTTGGAGGAGGCCCAGTTGGTGTCCGTGAGCCCGAACGCGTCCAGCAGGTAGCCCTGCCAGTTGTTCCACGGGGCGGCGTCGGCGTCGGAGTTCAGCACCAGGCCCCAGCCGAGCACCGAGGCGACCGCCATGGTGATCAGCGAGGTCCAGTCGAAGGCGCCGTAGCGGCCGGTCGGGTCGAACAGGGCGCGCTCGTCATAGGCGGCGCGGCGCGAGAGCACATCGGCGATGAGGATCCCCGCCCAGGCGGCGATCGGCACGCCCAGGGTGATCAGGAAGCTCTGGAAGGGCCCGATGAAGCTGGTCGCGAAGAACGCCACCCAGATGGTGCCGGCCGTGAGGATCAGCCCGTCGATCGCGGCGGCCGCCGGGCGGGGGATGCGGATGCCCAGGCTGATCAGGGTCAGGCCCGAGGAGTAGATGCCCAGCACCGCGCCGGAGACCAGGGTCAGCACCGCCACCAGCCAGAACGGGATCAGCGCCCACAGCGGCAGGATCGAGATCAGCGCCCCGATCGGATCGCCGCCGATCGCCTCGTTCAGCGCGGGATCCGAGCCGGCCAGCAGCAGGCCGAAGATCACCAGCACCACCGGCGCGGCGGCCCCGCCCACGGTGTTCCACAGCACGATCGAGCCGTCGGACGCGGAGCGCTTCTGGTACCTCGACCAGTCCGCGGCGATGTTGATCCACCCCAGGCCGAAACCGGTCATCACCATCACCAGAGCGCCGATCATCGCCTGCGGCGAGCCGTGCGGCATCGAGACCACGGCCTGCCAGTCGATGTGCGGGATCGTGAGGATCATGAACAGGATCGTCATCGCGCCGGTCGCCCAGGTCAGGATCGACTGCATGCGCATGATGGTGTGGTAGCCCAGCACGCTCGCGCCGACGATCAGGGCGGCGATGAGGATCGCGGCGATCACCGTGACCGCGGTGCCCGAGGCGATCCCCAGCACGTCGAACACGGTGGCGGTGGCGAGCACCGCGGAGATCGCCAGCACCGTCTCCCAGCCGATCGAGGTCAGCCACGACACCACGCCGGGCACCTTCTGCCCGTGCACCCCGAAGGCGGCGCGCGAGAGCACCATGGTGGGCACGCTGCCGCGCTTGCCGGCGATCGCGACCAGACCGCACAGCAGGAAGCTGATCACGATGCCGATCACCGCCACGACCGTGGCCTGCACGAAGCTGATGCCGAAGCCGATCAGGTAGGAGCCGTAGCTCATCCCGAACACGGAGACGTTCGCGGCGAACCACGGCCAGATAAGGTCCCGCGGCTTCGCGGTGCGCTCCGACTCGGCGATGATCTCGATGCCGGCGGTCTCGATGACGCCGAGGCCGCCGATCGGGGCGGTGGCAGGACGGTTCTCGGGTGAGGTCATGACAGCTCCGTGGAGGAGAGAGGGCCCGCTGGGCCCGGACAGTGGGAAGACTCGGACTGCCTCGCAGTCTCCCACGAGTGCATGTCCTTGTGACAGGAAGGGTGCGGCGGCGGGAGCGGGAAGGGGGCGGGAACGGGAATAGGATGCGGAGCATCGCCGCCACCACAGCAGGGACGGTCCGCGGCCGGCGCCGCGGTGCCGTCCGGAAGGAGAGCCGTGCGCTCAGCACCCGCCAGGATCGGACCCACGGTCAAGCGCATGGTGAGCCTCGGGCCCTCCCGCGTGGACCACATCCCCGCCTTCCGCATCGCGACAGGGCTGGCGATCCCGCTGCTGGTGCTGCTCGCGACCGGTCGCGTGGAGTGGGCGATGTACGTCGGCTTCGGCGCCTTCACCGGCATCTACTCCAAGTACGAGCCCACCCGCCTGCGCTTTCGCCGGCAGTCCCTCGCGGGGGCGATGCTCACCCTGTGCGTGACCCTCGGCGCGACCCTCGCCCAGCTCGGCGAGCACCTCGATCCGCTCCTCGAGTCCTGGACGGCGCTGCTGGTGGGCGCGGCGGTCGCGGGGGCCACCGCGACCTTCGTGCTCTTCCACGGGCTGAAGCCCGGCGGGGCGATCTTCCCGCTGTTCGCCGTCGCCGCCGTCGGTGCCGCCCCGCCGGCCGCCCCGATCTGGGTCGCCTTCCTGATCTCCGGCGCCTGTGCGGCGCTGTGCGTGGGGCTGGGGCTGCTCGGCCACTGGGCCGGGGAGCGGCACCCGGGCGCCGAGGTGGATCCGCCGCGCGAGCGCTGGAGCCGCAGCCAGCTCGCCTCCGAGTTCGGGTGCTTCACGCTCGCTGCGGCGATCGCCGGGATGCTGGGCCTCGCCTCCGGGCTGCCCTTCCCGTACTGGGCGCAGATCGCGGCGATCGCGCTGCTCTCCGCCCCGGGACGCACCCTGCAGGTCGAACGTGGCCTGCACCGCGTGATCGGCACATCCCTCGGTGTGATCACCACCGCGTTCCTGCTGTCCTTCCCCAGCGAGCCCTGGCAGCTGGTGGTGTGGGTGGTGGTGCTGCAGTTCCTCGCCGAGATGTACGTGATGCGCAACTACGCCTTCGCCCTGCTGTTCATCACCCCGCTCGCGCTGCTGATGGTGCAGCTCGCCCATCCCCAGCCCGTCGGCCCCACCCTCGAGGCGCGCGTGCTCGAGACCGCGATCGGTGTGGTGGTGGGCATCGCGGTGGTCGTCGCCGCGGCGCTGTGGGACCGAGGGGCGAGGCGCAGGGCAGCGCTCACGCGCGGCCAGGCGCCACCGGTCGCGGCGGACGAGCGGTGACCGGCGCCGCTCAGCTCTGCGCCGTCGCGTCCTCGCCCTCGTCCTCGCCGTCGGCCTCGGCGCGCGGCAGCATCGTGTCGATCACGGCGAGCAGCGTCTCGGGGGAGACGGCAGAGATCTGCACGGCCCGCGTGGGCGAGGGTTCGCTGTCCAGCGCTCCGTTGTCGAGCACCTGCACCTGAGCGGAGGTCGCCGCGATCGTGGCCCGGCGCCCGCCCTCGTCGGCCACCGCGGTGAGCACGGTCAGCGCGCGGGTGTCGTCGACGTCGAAGCTCGCGACAGCCTCCTGGAGCGCCATCGACTGCGGCTCGCCGTCGGCGTCCGCGACCTCGAACGGATCCGCGAAGCGCTGGATCCGCGCGGCCACGGCATCGAGATGCGGCACGCTGAAGTGGTGGAAGCCGTCCACGGTGATGTACTCCTCGAGCACGCCGGAGCGGGGGAAGAAGTAGTGGGCGAGGGTGGTGGTGCCGCCCTCGAGCGTCCGCTCGGAGGTGACCATGGCCTCCGGGATGCGGCGGAGGGTGACCACTCCCGCCAGTCGTCGGTCGAGCTGCACGGGACGCTGCGAGGGGTCCGCGCCGCCGGAGACCGCCTCCCCCTCCTCCTCCCGCTGCGCGGATCCGGTGCGCACCATGCCCCGGGCCACGAGCGAGCGCAGCGCGGACGCGGCGGAGGTCTCCGCGTCCACGGCGTCCTGGGACAGGTACGGGCTGCCCAGGATCTCGAGCGCCGAGAGGCCGTCCAGCGCCATGATCTCCTCGTCGGTGAGGACGATCAGCGGTTCCGGCTCCGCAGCGGTGCCGGCGAGCACCTCCATCGCCCCCAGCATGTCGCGCTCGGTGATGGTGGGCTCCATGGGGGACGGTGCGGTCTCGCTCATGCTCGTGGCTCCCTGAAGAGGTGTGGTCGGGATGGGGGAGGAGGTGCGGGCTCAGCGTCTCACGAGCCCGGCGGCGGGTCGCCGGGGCTCAGAAGCCGAGGGCCCCGGTGAGACCGTTCCAGCCGTCGCTGATCGCGTCTCCGACGGCGCCGACGCCCTCGGAGACGGCGTCCGCGGTCGAGCTCCAGGCGTCCGCGGCGGTCGCGGAGATGGAGTCCCAGTTGTCGTAGACCATCCTGCCGAGGTCGGCGACCGCCGCTCCTCCGGAGATGATCGCTCCCGCGGCCATCAGCGGCCCGCCGACGATGGCACCGACACCGGTCGCGGACATCGCGCCGCCGGCGAGCATCAGCCCACCGCCGACCATGTTCGCCCCGCCGGTGACGGCGCTGAAAGTGTCCCCGTTGCGGATCCCCTGGATCATCTGGTGACCGCCGAATCCGATGTCGAGGACGGGCAGAGCCTTGCCGACCCAGGGAGCGGCCTTCGTGAGGAAGGGCATCGCATCCCCGGCCCAGCGCGCCGCATCGTCGACGAACCCGAAGAAGTTCGTGGTGCCGAACCCGGTGGGCACGCCGAGCTTGCCGAGCAGCTTGCCGGCGAGGCCGCTGAACTCCTTGCCCGTGGCGAACGCGGCCTCGGTCATCTTCTTGCCGTACATCCAGGTGCCCCCGGCGAGCTGGAAGATGTCCTCGGCGCCGTTGAGGAATCTCGCCGAGCTGCGGATGTCGGTGACGATGTCCCAGACCTTCTTGCCCTTGGAGAAGAGGCTCTGGAACGTGTTGTAGACCCCCAGGCCACCCGTCACGCGGTCCCACAGGGACGGTTCCCCGTCGCCCGAGCCGTCGCCGCCCGAACCTCCTGAGCCGCCGCCTCCGGCGCCGTCGGCCCCGGAGGCCCCGTCCTGCTCCTCGGCGTGCTGCTCGAGCTCGGCGGCCCGACCGAGGGACAGCTCCGTGAGCTGCGCGAACAGGGGCGCCGTCCGCGAGGACCAGGAGGAGCGGAAGGAGTCCGCGTCGGGACCGCGCCAGATGCTCTCGTCCATCACCGCAGGCTCGAGCCGCTCACGCAGCTCGGCCAGCGACTGCGCGCGGGTGCGCAGCAGGTCGCTGTGGCTCCGCACCTGCTCGGTGTCGGCCCCCTGGAAACCGCTCATGAACGCCCCGCCTCGTTGGATCCGTGTGTTCTGCTCGGGTGCCCCCGGCACCGCTGCTCACCGTAGAGAACTTGTGAGGCGAGGGCGATGGGGAGGACTCCCCATCGGGGCCGGCCCGTTAGGGTGACCGCATGGCACGGAACTGGCGCGAGACGATGCGGGAGGCCTCCCAGGCGCAGCAGGAGCTCGCGCAGGCGCACGGGGGCGACCTCGAGCAGGCGATGCAGCACCAGTTCGCCCGCGCGGGCGGGAGCCTCGCCGCGCAGACGTACCGCGAGGCGATGGCGCGCAACGCGGGCATCGGCGGAGGGCTCCACGACCTCGACCTCCCCGAACGCCTCCTCGCCCCCGAGGAGAGGGTCTACGAGGTGGCCGTCGGTGCGCTCTCCTCGGACACCTTCCCGCTGCTGATCGTCACGGACCGCCGCGTGCTGGTCACCAAGGACCTCCCCTGGCGACGCTGGAAGCTCCTCCAGGAGGCAGCGGCCGCCGAGGTCACCGGCGCCGAGCTCGAGAAGCGGCTCCTCTCCGGCCGGCTGCGCGTGCACCTGCGCCGAGGGAAGGACATCACCCTCAAGGTCTCCGATCGCGAGCGCTCCGAACAGGTCGCCGCGCTGCTGCGCCACCTCGCCGCCGGCGGCGCCCCGCCGCGCTGAGGGTCCGTTCGCCGGGCGGGCGCACCTGGTCCGGGAAGCCCGCGACCGCTGCCGCCCTCGACCTGGCTGCACGCGCGACCCCGCCGTCCCGGCGGGCGTGGGCGGAGAGCTGCGGCGGGCGCCTGGTGAGCGGTCCCTTCGCCGAGCAGCTCGACCGCGAGGGATGGGCCGACGGCGCGGAGCGCGAGGCGCTCGCCGAGGGTTACCTGCGGTGGGCCGAGGACCCCGACGCCTGGTTCAGCCTGCTCCACGGCGAGATCATCGCGCGGGCCCGAGCCGCTGCCGCTTCACAGCGCGATCAGCACGATCCCGCCCAGCACGATCCCCGCGCCGAGCAGGCGACGCCACAGGTCCGGCTCCTTGAACAGCCACCAGGCCAGCAGCGAGCCCACCACGATGCTCGACTCCCGGGCCGGTGCCACCAGCGACACCGGCGCCGTGCGCATCGCCGTCAGCACCAGCACGTAGGCGAGGGGTGACAGCACCGCGACCAGCGCGATCTCTCGCCAGTGGCGTGACAGGACCGGTCGCACGCTCTCCCGATGGCCGCGCAGCAGCTGGGGCGTCAGCAGCACCACCTGCCACAGGCAGCTGATCACGAAGTAGGGGACCGGCGGCGCCTCCAGCACGGTGACCGAGAAGCTGTCCCACAGGGTGTACGCCGCGATCGCGAGACCCGTCGCCGCGCCCCAGGCCACCCCGGCGCGCGTCCCGTGGCGCCCCGCGGCGGAGCGACCGGTCGCGA
>JAAZLF010000751.1 GCA_012799425.1 Actinomycetales bacterium
CCAGACGAGCTGATGCAGCTCGCGTGCACTGGGGTCGGTGAAATTCCGAGCCGGCGGTGACAGTCCGCGACCCGATGGCCTCTGGCCTTCGGCTGACCAGGTGGAACTCCTGGACCGACGGTGAGAGTCCGGATGGGAAGCGCACGCGAACGACGTCCTCGGGCGAGCTGTCCTCGCGCACCCATGCGCCGCGACGGCCCCTGATGGCGGCGTTCCCGCACCCTTCCTCTCCCTCCGGGACCGCGAGCAGCGGACCGGAGGAGAGTTCATGCTGGAGCTGATCGAGCACCGCGCGCTGCGCCGCGCCCTCGAGATCGCGGCCGATCCCGAGGTGCCGCTGGGCCCGAACCCGCGCGTGGGCTGCGTGCTGCTGAGCGCGCGGGGAGAGGTGCTCGCCGAAGGGCATCATCGCGGCGCCGGCACCCCGCACGCCGAGGCCGACGCCCTCTCCCGTGCCACCGCTGCGCTGCACGGGGCGACCGCCGTGGTCACGCTCGAGCCCTGTGCGCATCACGGCCGCACCGGCCCCTGCGCCGACGCGCTGATCAGCGCCGGCATCACCCGTGTCGTCATCGCGCGGCGCGACCCGAACCCGGTCGCGGCCGGCGGGATCGAGCGGCTGCGCGGGGCCGGGATCGACGTCGAGCTCGACATCCCCGAGGATCTCGCCGCCGACGCAGCGGCGCTGAACCGCGGCTGGGAGCATGGCCTCGAGCACGGCCGCCCCCTGGTCACCGCCAAGATCGCCCTCACCCTGGACGGCCGCGCGGCCGCCGCAGACGGCACCAGCCAGTGGATCACCGGACCAGCAGCCCGCGAGGAGGTCCATCTGCTGCGCACCACCTGCGACGTCGTGCTGGTGGGCACGGGAACCGCACGAGAGGACCGGCCGACGCTCACCGCCCGTCGGCCCGGCGGGAGCCTCCATGCCCGTCAGCCGCTGCGTGCCGTGATGGGCACCTCGGCCGCGCCCGCGCTGCCTGCGCCGGATGGCGCCGGCGAGGAGATCCGGCTGCTGACCCGCGACCCGTCGGCCGCGCTCGAGGAGCTGTTCTCCCGCGGCGCCCGGCACGTGCTGCTCGAAGGCGGGCCGACCCTGGCATCCGCCTTCCTCCGCGCCGGGCTGATCGACGAGCTGATCATCCACCTCGCCCCGTCCCTGCTCGGCGCCGGCCGCGCCGCCGTCGCGGATCTGTCCATCACCACCCTCACCGATCGCCTCGACCTCGACCTGGTGGACGCCGCTCCGCTGCGCTCCGAGCACGGCCCCACCGACCTCCGCCTCACCCTCCGCCCCCGCCCCCACTCCGCCTGACCTGGAAGGACACCCATGTTCACCGGCATCATCGAAGAGCTCGGCACCGTCGAGTCGCTCACCACGGGCACCGAACCCGCCCACCTGCGGATCCGCTCCCCGCACGTCCTGGAAGGCATCGCCCTCGGCGACTCGATCGCCGTCAACGGCTGCTGCCTGACCGTCACCGCGCACGAGGGCGAGCTGTGGAACGCCGACGTCATCTCCACCACCCTCGCCGCCACCTCCCTCGGCGACCTGGCGGCCGGGGACCGTGTCAACCTCGAACGCTGCGTGCGGGCCGACGGCCGGCTCGACGGCCACATCGTGCAGGGCCATGTGGACGGCGTCGGCGAGGTCACCTCCCGCGAGGACGCCGACGGGACCACGCTGCTGCGCCTCGCGCTGCCCGCGGGTCTGGCCCGCTACGTGGTCGACAAGGGATCTCTCGCCGTGGATGGTGTGAGCCTCACCGTCGCCTCGATCGACGGCGACGAGGTCACCCTCGGTCTGATCCCCGAGACCCTCGCCCGCACCACCCTCGGCGGCCGTGACGTCGGCGACCGGGTGAACCTCGAGGTGGACGTGCTGGCGAAGTACGTCGAGAAGCTCACCGCGACCCTGCTGCCCACGGCGGAGCAGAGCCGATGACCGCGCTGCGCCTGGATCCCGTCGAGCGGGCGATCGCCGCGATCGCCGCCGGCGGCGCCGTGGTGGTGGTCGATGACGAGGACCGCGAGAACGAGGGCGACCTGATCCTCGCCGCCTCTGCGGCGACCCCGGCGCTGATCGGCTTCGCCGTGCGTCACTCGAGCGGGCTGCTGTGCGCGCCGATGAGCGCCGAGCGGGCCGACGCGCTCGAGCTGCCGCTCATGGTGCAGGAGAACGCCGACCCGCTGCGCACCGCCTACACGGTGAGCGTCGATGCGGCACAGGGCGTGAGCACGGGCATCAGCGCGAGCGATCGGGCCCGCACGCTGCAGGTCCTCGCCGGGCGCAGCACCGTGCCGGCGGATCTGATCCGTCCCGGGCACGTGCTCCCGCTGCGCGCCAAGGCCGGCGGGGTGCTCGAACGCCGTGGCCACACCGAGGCCGCTGTCGACCTGACCCGGCTGGCCGGTCTGCCTGCGGTGGGGATGATCGTCGAGCTCGTCCATGACGAGGGCGAGATGATGCGCGGCCCTGCCCTGCGCGAGTTCGCGGACGTCCACGACCTTCCGATGATCTCGATCGAGGATCTCGCCGCGCACCGTCGGCGCCACGATCGACCCGCCCTCGAGATCACCGATCCGGTCCCGCTGCCCACGTCCCACGGCATGTTCTCGGCGCTGGCCGTGCGCGAGGGCGAGGCCGAGCACCTGGTGCTGGTGCGCGGTGACGTCACCACCGCCGAGCCGGTGCTGACCCGTGTGCATTCCGAATGCGTGACCGGGGACGTGCTCGGCTCGCGCCGCTGCGACTGCGGGCCCCAGCTCGAGGAGTCGCTGTCCCGCATCGACCAGGCCGGACGCGGGGTGCTGATCCTGCTGCGTGGCCACGAGGGGCGGGGCATCGGCCTGGTCGAGAAGCTGCGTGCCTACGCCCTGCAGGATGCCGGGAGGGACACGGTCGACGCGAATCTCGATCTCGGGCTCCCGGTGGATTCGCGCTCCTTCGCCGCGGTCCCCGGGATCCTCGCCCACCTGGGCGTCGGGGCGGTCGAGCTGCTGACCCACAACCCCGAGAAGGCCCACGCCCTGACCGGCGGCGGCGTCGAGGTCGCCGCCACGATCGACCTGCGCACGCACCCCACCCCGGAGAACCTCACGTACCTCACCACCAAGCGGGACCGTCTGGGGCATCACCTCGTCGGCCTGCCCACCACCCCTGAAGGAGAGCTCGCATGAGCGGTCACGGAAGCCCCACCACTCCCATCCCCCACCAGAGCGGCACCCGCCTGGCGATCGTCGCTGCGTCCTGGCACGAGCAGGTCATGGACGGTCTGCTGGCCGGAGCGCTGCGCGCCGCGGAGGAAGCCGGCATCGTCTCGCCCACCGTGGTGCGCGCCCCGGGGTCCTTCGAGCTGCCCGTGATCGCGGATGCCCTGGCCCGTGACCACGACGCCGTGGTGGCCCTCGGCGTCGTGATCCGCGGGGGCACCCCGCACTTCGAGTATGTGTGCGCCGCGGCGACCGACGGGCTGACCCGGGTCAGCCTCGACCACGGGGTCCCGCTCGGATTCGGACTGCTGACCTGCGATGATGAGGAGCAGGCGCTGGATCGTGCGGGTCTTCCCGGCTCCCGCGAGGACAAGGGGTACGAGGCCGGGGCGGCGGCGCTGACCACCGCGAGCGTGCTCGCCGGGCTCGGGACCGCCTCGCGCTGACCCGCCGCCCGGCTCCTCGCGGGAGCGCTGGACGCCCCTGTGGCGCGACAGCACCCCGTGAGGGGTACGGGACCCCGTCGAAGGCCCCGAGATGTCGAAATCGAGGCGGTTCCAGGCCGTCTGGGGGCGACTGCGCGTCGCGTTGTCCACAGAATCGCCGAGGAGAATAGGTTCGGGAGGCGTTCTCCGCTAGAATCAGGGAGGTTCGGCCGACGTCCTCCGACGTCCTCGTGGACTCGATGCCGTCGGCTCGATCGCCGTGGCCTGCAGGTGACCCCCTCGCGCACGCGCGCGTGAGGACCACCGGTGGGCCGCCTGTGCGATGAGCCGGTGGCCCCGTCCGCGTGGTCCGCCGAACCGCCCTCGGCACTCTCCCGACCGAGGGGACCTGGACTGCGAGGAGCCACATCAGGTGAGCGACAGCGACCGCCCCATGCCCGAACAGGACGTGCCCGTGAGCGCGCCCGACCCCTCGCCCGCAGCGGGCGAGGGAGCAGTTTCCGTCGACACCGGGCCCGCGGAGCCCACCGCCGGAGAGCGGGCGGCCCGCACCCCCGAGCACTACGAGGCCTCGGACATCACCGTCCTCGAGGGCCTCGAG
>JAAZLF010000752.1 GCA_012799425.1 Actinomycetales bacterium
GAGCGCACCGCGTCCTCGAGCGTCGGCCCGGGGATGAACTCGGTGACCACGAAGGCGTCCGAGGAGTCGAGCTCCGCATCCAGGATCCGCACGATGTTGTCGTTGCGCACCAGCTTCTGCGCGGCGACCTCACGGGACAGGCGCTCGCGGGCACGCGGATCGTCCGCGATCTCGTGGCGCAGCAGCTTGATGGCCACGTCGTTGCCGTCGGCGTCGTGCGCGCGGTAGACGATGCCCATCCCGCCCGCACCGATCCGACCGAGGATCTCGTAACCGGATTCCTCGGCGAGCGCGATCAGCCGAGGATCACGGGCATCGCGGCGGGAGGTGCGGGACTGGGGCATGGTCGCCATGCTACGAGGCCCGCACCGCAGGACGCGCTCGATTCACCGCTCCCCCACACCCTTCCCACCTGGAGAGCACGCGGGACGGGCGCCCGTGGAGCCCGGTGCCGTGAGACGATCACCCCGCGGCGCGGTGGGCGTCGCAGTGGGGAGCACGGATGCTCCGCACCCGATTCAGAGGGAAGGGCCCCAGCGCCATGCGTTCGAACCTGTTCGATGCCTCCAACCAGGAGCGCCAGACCACCGACCGGTGGGCGCTGCAGTCCCACAAGATGCTGCGCTGCGCGCTGACGCCGCAGTCCCCGGAGATCATCTCCGCAGCCGGCGCGATGGTCGCGTACCAGGGGCAGATGGATTTCTCCTACCAGGGCTCGGGCGGCGGGATGAAGCTGCTGAAGAAGATGGCCACCGGCGAGGGGGCCAACATGATGCGCACCCAGGGCCACGGCGAGATCTTCTACGCTCGCGAGAACAACGAGATCTTCCTGATCCAGCTCGAGGGCGAGGCCCTCACGCTGAACACCAGGAACATGCTCGCCTTCGACAGCTCCATCCAGTGGGACATCAGGTCCCTCGGCGGTGCGGGCTTCATGGCCGGCGGCCTGTTCAACCTGTTCCTGCAGGGCCAGGGCATGGTCGCCATCACCTCCGACGGCCCGCCGATGCTGCTGGACTGCTCCCAGCAGCCCACGTACGTGGACCCGCAGGCCGCGGTGTGCTGGTCGGCGAACCTCCAGCCCCAGATCAAGAACGACTTCAAGATGGGCTCGCTCATCGGCCGCGGCTCCGGCGAGTCCTTCCAGCTGGGCTTCCACGGCCCGGGCTTCGTGGTGGTCCAGCCCTCCGAGGGTTCACAGGTGGCCACCGGTTCCTGACCATCGCCCGGCGCGGGGATGTCTACGATGATCCGGTGATCTCCTCACCCCCGCAGGCCCTGGTCGATGAGCTCGATGCTCTCGGTCCCGTGGGCCGACGGCGAGCGGCGACCTCGTCGGCGATGATGTTCGCGGGCGACGTCTCCGCCGCCGCGCCCCTGATCGATCCGGTCCCGCTGGTCCTGGATGCCGAGGCCTGGGCGGAGCTGTCCGCGGGCCTGGCCCAGCGGATGCGCCTGCTGGATGCGCTGTACGCGGATCTCTACGGTCCGCGCACCGTGCTGGGGGCGGATGTCGCACCGGTCGCACAGCTGTTGCAGGACCCTGCCTACCTGCGCTCCGCGGTGGGCATCCCGGCCCGCGGCAGCCAGCACCTGTTCGCGCTGTCCTGCACGATCACCCGCACCGCCGACGGCGCGTGGGTGGTGCTGGAGGACTCGGTGGACGTGCCCGACGGCGCCGGCACCGCGCTCGAGCTGCGCCGGGTGCTGTCCCGCTGTGCGCCGACCCTGTACCGCTCCACGCCGCTGCGTCGTCTCCACCCCTTCTTCGACACGCTGCGCACCTCCCTGCATCAGCGGATCCGCGCGGAGGGACGGGCCGGGCGCACCGTCGTGCTCACCGCCGACTCCGACGACCCGCTGCGCGGCTTCGACCACAGCTGGATGGCGAACCTGCTGGGAGCGCCGGTGGTCTCCGTCGGCGATCTGCGCACCGGCTCCGGAACCCTCACCCTGCGCCTGCCCGGCCTGGACTCCGATCCCGGCGATGCGGTCGACGCGCTGCTGCGCCTGGTCCCCTCCCAGCTGCTGGACCCGCTGGACGTCGGGCCCACCCCGCTCGGAGGGGTGACGGGCCTGGTCGAGGCGGCCCGCTGCGGGGACGTCGAGATCCTCAATCCGCTCGGGGCCGGGCTGCTGGAGAACCCGCACCTGCGCTCCGCCCTGCCGGACCTGTGCCGACAGATGCTCCACGAGGACCTGCAGCTGCGCCCTGCAGAGCCGGGCACGGAGCGGACCGGGTGGTTGAGCTTGGATCCCGATGGCGGCGATGAGCTGATCGAGCGGCCGGTGCGGATCCAGCTGCTGGTGACCGGCACCGAGGACGGCTACGAGGTGCTTCCCGGCGGGATCGCGACCACGGCGGACGACGGCCCCGCGGCGCTCAAGGAC
The DNA here is from genome assembly GCA_012799425.1 of Actinomycetales bacterium. GTDB lineage: Bacteria > Actinomycetota > Actinomycetes > Actinomycetales > Dermabacteraceae > Brachybacterium. Next base: position 2,392 of record JAAZLF010000752.1, read on the forward strand.
GTCTGGGTCGGCGTCCCCGAGACCTC
>JAAZLF010000073.1 GCA_012799425.1 Actinomycetales bacterium
CCGGGTGGGGTTCGCCAGCACCCGCTCGATCGCCGTGAACGTCTCGTCGAGGGCGCGCCGGGCATCTGCCGCCGCACCGAAGAGCTGGTCGATCGTCTGCTGGTCGTGCGTGCTGATGTGCCTGTACCCGACCCCCTTGTACCGGCGCGAGTGCTCGAACTCGGCCCATGCGTGCGCCGCGACGGTGCGCACCTGGATCTCGAGCCCGCCGAAGCGGTCGAAGTACCTGCGCAGGTCGCCGCTGGCCACGAGCCAGTCACGGGCCTGGCTCTCCTTCTCCCCCGTGATCACCAGGTGGGCGCAGTCGTAGCCGCGGCGCTGCGGGGGCTTGGAGTCCCCGGGGTTGAAATCCTCGAGGGCCTCGAAGCGCTCGCGGATCAGCGCGACGGCGCGGTCCTTGTCGGTGTCGGAGTACATGATCAGGCGCACCGCGACCGTGTCCGTGACCTGCCGCCGCGGGTCCTCGTACCCCTTCTGCGCGCATTTGCGCTGAAAGGAGGCGATGGACTTGGAGCGGGCCTCGACGGCGTGGGCGGTGATCGACCCCTCGGTGAGCAGCCGCTCGAGATAGACCTCGATCTCGGCCGCGGCGCCGGGCAACCAGTCCCAGTCCATGTAGTCGGTGGTGTCGAACGCGCCTGTCATCCGTCTCTCCTCCGCAGCCCCGCCGGAACGCGCCGGCCGGTGGCGGGCCTCATGGTCACCTCACGCCACGGTATGCCCCGGGCCCGCCCGGCGGACAGGAATCACGGATTCCGGCCTCTCCACGGGGAGGCCGGCGGCCTCAGCGGGCGCCGCGCAGGGTGCGACGCGCGATGAGGGCGGCGAGCACCATCAGCGCCGCACCGATGCCGCCGGTGACCACCACGCCGGAGTCGAAGGCCCGGTGGGCGGAGTCCAGCATCGGGCCGGCGATCGCCTCGGGCAGCCGCTCGGCGACGGCGGTCGCGCCGCCGAGGGTCTCGGAGGCTGCCGCACGCTCGGTCTCGGTGAGCTCGACCGGCAGCTCGACCCGTGTGCGATAGGCGAGGTTGAGGAGGCTGCCGAGCACTGCGGTGCCGAGCACGGCACCGGTCTCGTAGGCGGTCTCGGAGATGGCCGAGGCCGCGCCGGCACGGTGGGCGGGCACAGCGGAGAGGATCAGGTCGTTGCTGATGGTCTCCGCCGCGCCCACCCCGGCGCCGAGCAGCGCGAAGGCGATCACCAGCATCAGGTCCGAGCCCCAGCTCCCGGTGAGCGCGACCATCGCGAAGGCCACGGCGTTCAGCAGCAGTGCGATGGTCACCACGGTCGCGGGGGCGAGGTGGCGCACCAGGCGCACGGCGAGGAGCCCGGCGAGGATCGTGACGACCAGCCCGGGCACCAGCATCAGCGCCGCGTTCATGGGCGAGTGGCCGCTGACCAGCTGGAGGTGCTGGGAGACGAAGTAGAGGAAGCCCACCAGGGAGAAGACGCTGAGCAGGTTCGCGCTCACCGCACCGCTGAACACCGGGCGGGTGAACAGGGAGATGTCGAGCATCGGCGCGGGGCGTGAGAGCTGGCGGCGCACGAAGGCGATGCCCGAGATGACCGCGACGGCGGCGCAGAGGATCACGGTGAGGTCGAGGCCGGTGGCGGCGGCGGTCTTGATGGCGTAGACGAACGGGGTCATCGCCAGCAGCACGAGCAGCACGCTGAGGGGGTCCACGGGCCCGGGCGAGGGGTCGCGCGATTCGGGGATGAGGAACGGCCCCAGCACGAGCAGCGGCATCATCACCGGAACGGCCATGAGGAACACCGATCCCCAGGCGAAGTTCTCCAGTAGCAGGCCGCCCACGACGGGGCCGAGCGCGGCGCCGGCCGAGAACCCTGCCGCCCAGATGGCGATGGCGATGCGCCGCTGGGTCGGGTCCTCGAAGAGGTTGCGGATCAGCGAGAGCGTCGAGGGCATGAGCATCGCACCGAACACGCCCATGAGGGCGCGGGCGGCGATGAGCGTGGTGGCGTCGGGGGAGAAGGCCGCGAGGGCGGAGACCACGGTGAAGCCGGTGCCGCCCACCAGCAGCAGTCGGCGCCGGCCCAGCCGGTCGCTCAGCGAGCCCATCGGCACCAGCAGGCCCGCGAGCACGAGCGGGTAGATGTCCACGACCCACAGCAGCTGCTGGCCCGTGGGGGCGA
>JAAZLF010000074.1 GCA_012799425.1 Actinomycetales bacterium
CTCGCCGGTGGCGCCGGACAGCGCCGTGCGCGGTCCGCCCTGCCCCATCGGGGCGTCCGTCGGCTCCGCGTAGACCAGGCCGAGGGCGGCCTGGGGCCCCGGTGCCTCCACCGGTCCCCAGAGATGCTCGGCGCTGCGCAGGTCGTAGGCGGTCAGCGTCATCCCGGCGAGGGCGTCCTCGGTGGGTGCCACATCGGCGAGCACCGCCACCGTGCCGCCGTCCTCGTCGCGGGTCAGGGTGAATCCTGTGCAGGTCAGCGGCCGATCGGCCTGCCACAGCAGCGTGCCGTCCTCCTCGACGGCCAGGAACCGCAGGTGCTCGCTCTCCTCCCGGTAGCCGAGGAAGATGCCGTCGAGCTCGAGCGGCGTGGCGGTCCAGCCCGGGTCCACCACGATCATCGGGCTCATCTCGAGCGGGAGGCGCAGCTCGGCGTGGTCGACCACGGTCGCCTCCTCGTCGAGGATCACGGGGTCCGGGTTCTCGACGGCGGGCGCCGGGGCGGGGCCGGGGGAGCTCTCCTCGGCACGATCGGTGCAGGCACCGAGAGCGAGGGCGCCGAGCGGGGCGCCGAGCAGGAGCGTCCGTCTCCTCATGGGCGCTTCCTCGGCGCGAGGGTGATCGTGGCCGGCTCGGCGCGCTCCTGGCCGCGTCGGCGGTCGCGCCGCCACCACAGCAGCAGGCCCAGCGCGGCGAGTGCGATGATCGCGGCGATCTGAACCAAGGGCTCGTCGAGCACGGCGCTGCTCTCCTGCCAGCGAGCGAGGGTGCTGGTGGGCACCAGCGAGGGCAGCGTGACCAGTCCGTTGGTGACCCAGAAGAGGACCCCCAGCGCCATGATCACGATGCCGGTGATGACGGTGGTGCTGTGCAGCGTCCGCCCGAGGACGGTGAACTCCCGCCCGCGCAGCATGGACCGTCCCCGCTCCCCGAGGCGATCCCAGACCGCCGCGAGCAGCATCAGCGGGATCACCATCCCCGCGCCGTACACGGCCAGCAGGATCCCGGCGAGCGTCATGCTGCCCTGGCCCATGGCCAGCGTGAGCACGGCGCCGAGGATGGGGCCCGCGCAGAATCCGGCGATCCCGCCGACGGCCCCGAGCAGGAAGGTCCGTGCCATCCCGGAGCCGCGCGCCGAGCTCTGCTGCAGCCGGTCGAACCCCGGCAGCAGCCGCCCCAGGTCGAGCCCGAGGCCCAGGGCGTGCAGCGCGCCGAGCACGATCAGCACCAGCGAGGTGAGGCCGATCAGCACGGAGCGGTGCTCGATCACGAGCGCCCCGAGGGCTCCGGCCCCGATCCCGAGCGGCACCAGCATCACCACGAGCCCCAGGTAGAAGACGAGGGCGTGCGGCAGCAGGGCGGCGCGCGAGCTCACCGTGGAGGCGAAGAAGCCGGGCAGCAGGAGCGCCCCGCACGGGCTCAGCAGCGCGAGCGCGCCGCCGAGGAAGGCGGTGAGCAGACCCACCTCCATCTCAGCCCTCGCTCCGCGCGAGCGCCTCATCGACCATGTCCGTGAACACCTCGGTGGGCTGCGCGCCGACGGTCGGCGTGCCGCCGATGACGAAGGCGGGGGTGGAGAAGGCCCCGATGTCGATGCCCTGCTGGGCGTTGGCCTCGATGGTGGTGGCGACCTCGTCGGAGTGCAGATCCGCGGCGAACTGCTCGGTGTCCAGCCCGAGCTCGCCGGCGAGGTCGATCAGGGCCTGCTCGCTGAGCTCGGAGGAGGAGCGGATCTCGCCGTCGGCGAAGAGCTCGTCCTGGTATTCCTGCAGCCGGTCCTGCATCGCGGCGGCGAGGCTCGCGCGGGCGGCCCGCTCGGAGTCCTCGCCGTAGACGTTCACGTCCCGATACTCGATGCGGAGCTCACCGCGGTCCACGTAATCGCGCAGCTCGGGCACCGTCTCCTGCGACCACTGCGCACAGAACGGGCACTGGTAGTCGGTGAACACGACGAGCACGACGGGCGCATCGACCGGGCCCTCGGCGAGAAGATCGTCCGGGTCCCTCGACTCCTGATCGCTGAGGTCGGGCAGCGCCACCTCGTCCGGATGCTCGACGGCACCTGGCTGTTCGGTCCCCTCTGCGTTCTCCACCGTGCTCTGCGGAGTCGCTTCGGGCTCGGAGTCCTGCTGCATCCAGAGCACCCCGGCGATCAGGGCGGCCGCAGCGAGGACGATCGCGATCGGCAGCACCCAGCGCCGCGGACTCCTGCGGCCCGTGGGCTCGTCGGGGTCGTGGCGTACGTGGTGGGTCATGGATCCTCCGGTCGGTACGGCGCAGGGGGCGGGCCCCACTGTCGCACATCATTACTATGTTTCATAGTAACGATGTGAGGGACATCCCGCGGCACCCGGAGAGCATGGGTCGGCCCGCACTCATCCGGCGCCGACGGACGCTTCCTGCCTGCGGGCATAGGCGCGCGAGGCGCGCACCCGGTCACCGCATCGCGTGGAGCACCAGTGGCGGCGGGCGTGCGTGCGCAGCAGGAAGCGATCGCACGGCGGCGCGGCACAGCGCGCCACCGTCCCGGCGGACTCCCCCGTCAGCAGCGCGGCGGCATCCTCGGCGATCTGCGCCATGGCGTGCTCGACGAGCTTCGTCACCGGATGCGCCGGCGCCCGATGCAGTCCCCGGTCGCCGTCATGTCGCAGCAGCGGGGCGCTCGGCACCCGGGTGAGGGCACGATTGACGTCGCCCAGCACAGCAGCCTCCGGCTCCGCCCCCTCGACCTGCGCTGCGAAGAGCGCGCGCAGCGTCCCGCGGAGATCCGCGAGTCGACCCTGGCAGTACTCCAGCAGCTCGGTGCTCTCGGGGACCAGGTCGCGCTCGATGAGCCAGCGCGTCGCCGCCTCCGGGCTGTCCAGCTCGTCCGCGACCCGCCCCCCGGGCAGGGTGACGCGACTGTTGAGCAGGGAGATGCTGACGTGCGCGTCGGCACCGGGGGCGGCAGGCAAGGGGATCAACGACACAGCCTCACGGTATCACTGCCTCTCTCCCGTGAGGCGACTGGTACTGTCACTCACGTCTACAAGATGCCTTTACCGTGAGGAATGAGTTGTCCATGCACCCCGTCGCACCGTCCGGCACCGCCCCCTTCGCCCTCTCCGTCCTGGACAACGCCCATACGGGCGTCGGGCAGACCGCACAGGAGTCCTTCGCCGAGATCATCGCCCTCGCGCAGCTCGCGGAGCAGCGGGGCTATCACCGGTTCTGGATGTCCGAGCACCACACCATGCCCGCCGCGGCCACCTCCTCGCCCCAGATGATGCTGGCGCGCCTCACCGGCGAGACCCAGCGGATCCGCCTCGGCGCAGGCGGGGTGATGCTGCCCAACCACGTCCCCCTGCTGATCGCGGAGCAGTTCGGGATGCTCGAGACCCTCGCCCCCGGCCGGATCGATCTCGGCCTGGGACGCGCTCCCGGCACGGACCATGCGACGGCCGCCGCGCTGCGCCGCAGTCGCGAGGCGAACGACACCTTCCCCCAGCAGGTGCTCGAGCTGCTCGGCTTCCTCGAGGACGACTTCCCCGATGGCCACCCCTACCAGAGCGTGCACGCCGTGCCGGGCCCCTGGCAGGCCGCGGAGAACGGGGTCGCGCGACCGAGCATCCCCGACACGTGGATCCTCGGCTCCTCCCCGTTCTCCGCGCAGCTCGCCGGTCAGCTCGGCCGCCCCTACGCCTTCGCCCTGCAGTTCGGTGATGCGGACATCGTCACCGCCATGAAGCTGTACCGCGAAAGCTTCCGTCCCTCCGAGGTGCTCTCGGAGCCGCACACCCTGGTCAGCATCGGCGTCGTGGCCCATGACGACGCGGCCGAGGCGCGCCGCCAGGCGCACACGGCCGCCATGGCGATGCTGCGCATGCTGATGCGGAAGTCCTACAGGCTCCTCACCCCCGACGAGGTCGAGGCGTACGTTCCGACCCCGCAGGAGGAGCAGATCCTGGACATGTACCTCCGGCGCTTCGTCAACGGCACCGGCGAGCAGGTCGCCGAGCATCTGGATCATCTGCACGACGTCACGGGGGTCGACGAGATCATGCTGGTGACGATGGGCCACTCCCGCGAGGTCCAGTCCCGCACCCTGGAGCTGATCGCAGATCACTACGGGCTCCCCAGGCTCTGAGATCGGCATGCACGACCGCACCGTGGCCCCGGCGCAGCAGCTCGCCCGCCTCGTCGAGAGCCCGGCCCCGGGCCGGTGGGGCTGGTCGGCTCTGCCCCGCGCGACGGAGGGCGAGCATCGACGGCTCCGCCCCAGCGCCGTGCTGGTTCTCGCCGCGCCGTCGGGGGACGGGGACCTCGCCTTCCTGCTCGTGCAGCGGTCGCGCCGGATGCACCACCACCCCGGCGAGCTCTCCTTCCCCGGCGGCGGGATCGACCCCGGCGAAGGCCCGGTGGAGGCGGCTCTGAGGGAGTGCCGTGAGGAGACGGGGCTGATCGTCCCGCCGCAGCACGTGCTCGGGACGCTGCCGGCACTGCACGTCCGGGTCAGCGGGAACGTCGTGACGCCGGTGCTGGCCTGGTCGCCGCACGAGGTCCATGAGCACGGGCCCGCAGAGGCCCGCGACCTCGAGTCCGACGCCGTCGGATGGTTCTCCCGTCACCGTCTCGCGCACCCGGACCGCCGGGTCATGGTCGCCGACGGAAAAGGATTCACGGGGCCCGGCTTCCTCACCGATGGTGGGGTGATCTGGGGGTTCACCGGGAACGTGCTGGACTGGATCCTCCGAGAGACGGGGTGGGAGAGGCCGTGGGACGGCGGGCGGACCCATCGCATCTCACCGTGAGGCTCAGCGGTCCCGGAACTGGCGGCGGTACTGCGTCGGCGTGATGCCGAGGGAGCGGGCGAAGGCCTGGCGCATGGTGACGGCGCTGCCCCAGCCGACGTCA
>JAAZLF010000075.1 GCA_012799425.1 Actinomycetales bacterium
ATCGGCATCTACGCCGGCGGCAACCAGTTCGTCGATGCGGGCAACAGCCGCGTGGACACCACCGAGCGCAACATCTACTCCGGCAGCTGGACCTTCATCCGCGTCTGAGGTTCCCTGCCGCATCGGCCCCGCACCATTCGATGGTGCGGGGCCGCTCCCATTCCGGGGGCAGGCGGCGGCGGTACCGTGTCCCCGTGTCCTCCGCTCGAGATCTCCTCGCCATCGTCCTGCTGGTCGCCGCCACGGTGCTCGGCACCCTCTGGCTGCCCGCCACCTGGTTCCATGACCACGTGGTCGAGCGCGACGGCTTCCTCGCCCTCACCGAGCCGCTCTCCGAGGATCCGGAGCTCCAGCGGACGCTGAGCGACAGCGCCGTCGAGTCGATCCTCGATGGGAGCCGTCTTCCCGGATGGGCCGAGGAGCGGTTGACGCCCCTGGCCGAGGAGCAGGCGGCGGAGCTGACAGGAACCGGCGTGTACACCGCGATGTGGGAGGCCACCATGGCGGAGCTGCACGGTGCGCTGTTCACGCCGGGCCCCTCCGATCTGGACGTGGATCTCGGCCCTGCGATCGACCGCATCCTCGCCCCGGTCGAGGACGTGCTGCCCTTCCAGATCCCGCGCCCGGATGATGCCACCGTCACTCTGGCTAGCATCCCCGACGTGCCGCTGCTGACGCATGTCTCGGTGGTCACGCCGTGGGCGAGCTGGGCGGGGCCGGCCGCGCTCGGCCTCGCGGTGTGCGCGCTGCTGCTCGCCGCACACCGCCGCACCATGCTCGCCGTGGCGGGCCTCGGCGCGATGCTCGCGGGCGCCGGGGTGTGGTGGCTGGGCCGACGGATCGAGGCCGTGGTGCCCGATGCGATCGACCAGGCGGCGTTCCTGGGCCCGATCGTGCAGGTCTTCCAGGAGCACTTCCGGGTGGCGATGATGCCGCAGGGCGTGGTCCTGCTCGGAGCCGGCGCACTGGTGACCGCGCTCGGACTGGTGCTGGTGGGCGTGCACCGGCGTCCGTGAAGGACGCTGGGGTCAGAGCATTCCCAGCTGGTCGAAGGCGGTGACGATGCCGTGCTCGAGCGGGCCGGGCACCGTACGCCCTCCTGCGGCCTCGAGCACCGCGGGGGAGGCGCCTTGGATGGCGATCGCCGTCGCGGCCGCCCGCAGCATCCCCAGGTCGTTCATCCCGTCACCGATCCCGACGGTCGAGGCATGCGCCATGCCCAGATGCTCGGCGACCGTCGCGATGCCGTCGGCCTTGTCGACCGTGACCAGGTGCAGCTCGCCGGAGCTGACGTCGTCGGTGATGGAGTTGGGCAGGGCTCCGATCTCGGGCCCGATCTCCTGCGCGAGCTGCTCGACACGGATCGGGGAGCCCCACAGGGAGATCTTCGCGAAGGATGCGGAGGCGAGGTCCTCCGGCAGGGCGATGGCGTCCAGGAGATCCTGCAGGCCGTTGCCCACACCGTCCTCCGGCAGAGGAGGGCGCACCCGGGCGTGCAGCTCGCGTGCGGAGCGGGGCGTGCACAGCAGCGCCTCGGGGGTCTCGAGGCTGAACGGGATGTCATGGTGCTGCAGCACCTCGACAGCGCGGCGGCCCAGCTCCTCGGGGAACCGCTGGTCCTTCAGCAGCTGCTCGCCCACCCGGATCCATCCTCCGGCGGAGGCCACCACACCGTCGAACAGGTCGGCCACCTCGGGGGCGACGATCGAGAGCGGACGCCCGGTGCTGAGCAGGATCACGTGCCCGTTCGCGCGTGCCTGCTCGACGGCCTCGGCGTGCGCGCGCGGGGCCACCCCACGATGCGCGAAGGTGCCGTCGAAATCGATGAATACGCAGCGGCGATCTGCCACGGACGCTCCCTTTTTGCTGGTGGTGACTCGGAGCGACCAGCCTAGGCGAACCCGGCTGGATGCCCTGGAGGCGGTCGCACGATCCGGCGGGCGGCACGTTCGGCGGCAGTGAGGCTGACCGCCCCTCAGCGCCGACGGTGCAGGCTCATCACCACCGAGACGGTCACCTCTGCGGTGTCGGTCAGCAGGGCATGCAGGTGCTGTTCGTCCACGTGACGGGCGCTCGGCGTCATCGCCACCAGATCCCGTGCGCTGGTGGCGTCGAGCGCCGGGGCGTAGCGCACCGCGGTGGTGCTGACCGTGGTGAACAGCGGATCCAGCACCTGGTGGAGCCGCTCCTCCTTGCGCGGATCCACGCCCACCATGGCAGGCACCGCCGAGCGCAGCTGCTCGAGATGATCGGGGGCGGGGCGCACCACCAGCAGATGACCGCCCGGGGCGAGCACCCGCGCGAACTCCTCGGGGTTGCGCGGAGCGAACACGTCCAGCACCAGATCGGTCGAGCCGTCGGCGAGAGGGAAGGGTGCGAACACGTCCCAGCTCGCCGCCGCAGCCCGCTCATGAGCCCGTGCGGCGAAGCGCAGGGCCCGCACCGAGGTGTCCACGCCCAGCCCGTGGGCGTCTTCGCGCTGCTCGAGCAGACCGGCGAGGTAGTAGCCGGTGCCGCAGCCGATGTCGAGGATGCGGCGGATTCCCGGGGGTGCGATCTGCACGATCGCCTCCCTCAGCGGGGCGTAGGCGCCGGTGGCCAGGAAGCTGTCCCGCGCCCGGGCCATGTCGTCATCATCGCCGCTGGTGGGGGAGGTGCCGGCGAGCAGCGGGAGGTAGCCGGCGCGGGCGAGGTCGAAGGAGTGGCGTTGCGGGCATCGCAGCGTGCGCTCGGCGAGCTCGACGGGCTCCGCGCAGTGCGGGCAGCGCAGGCTGCTGAGCCAGGGCAGCAGGGCGGAGGGCGCGGGACGGGTCACAGGGATCAGGGTACGTGCGGGCCGCGGATCAGACCCCCAGGTGCTGCTTCAGGTGCTTCCCGGTGAGGGTCGTGGCTTCGGCGACGAGTTCGGCGGGGGAGCCCTCGAAGACGATGCGACCGCCGTCGGCCCCCGCGCCGGGACCGAGATCGATCAGATGATCGGCGTGGGCCATCACCGCTTGATGATGCTCGATGACGATGACCGTCTTCCCCGCGTCCACCAGCCGGTCCAGCAGCGCCAGCAGCTGGTCGACATCCGCCAGGTGCAGGCCGGTGGTCGGCTCGTCCAGCACGTAGATCCCGCCCTTGTCGCCCATGTGGGTGGCGAGCTTGAGACGTTGGCGCTCACCGCCGGAGAGCGTGGTCAGCGGCTGGCCGATGGTGAGATAGCCCAGGCCCACGTCCTCGAGGTGTCCGAGGAGCTTCGCGGCTGCGGGCACCTTCGTCTCCGCGGCGGAGAACAGCTCTCGGGCCTGGGCGACGGAGAGGTCCAGCACCTCGGCGATGTCCTTGCTGCCGAAGCGGTGCTCGAGAACGTCGGCCCGGAACCGTCGGCCCTCGCACTCCTCGCATGGGGTCGCGACGGTCTCCATGAAGCCGAGCTCGGTGTAGATCATCCCCGCGCCCTTGCAGGCCGGGCAGGCGCCTTCGGAGTTGTTCGAGAACAGAGCGGGCTTCACTCCGTTCGCCTTCGCGAAGGCCTTGCGGATCGGTTCGAGCAGCCCGGTGTAGGTCGCCGGGTTGGACCGGCGTGAGCCTCGGATCGGGGCCTGGTCCACCACGATCGCGCCGGCGTCCTTCGGCATCGAGGAGTGCACCAGGGAGCTCTTGCCGGAGCCGGCCACACCGGTGACCACGGTCAGCACCCCCAGCGGGATGTCCACGTCCACCGACTGCAGGTTGTGCTGATCGGCTCCGCGGATCTCGAGGTGCCCGGCGGGCCGGCGCACCGCCTCCCGGAGGGACGCGCGACGGCCCAGGTGGCGGCCGGTGAGGGTATCGGAGCGCCGCAGGCCCTCCAGATCGCCCTCATAGCCGATGGCGCCGCCCTCGGATCCGGCGCGGGGGCCCAGGTCGACCACGTGGTCCGCGATGGCGATGGTCTCCGGCTTGTGCTCGACCACCAGCACCGTGTTGCCCTTGTCCCGCAGATCCTGCAGCAGCGAGTTCATGGTGGAGATGTCATGGGGGTGCAGGCCGATAGTCGGCTCGTCGAAGACGTAGGTGACATCGGTCAGCGCCGAGCCGAGATGGCGGATCATCCGGGTGCGCTGGGACTCACCGCCCGAGAGGGTCGAGGAGGGGCGGTCCAGGGACAGGTAGCCCAGGCCGATCTCGGTGAAGGCATCCAGCAGCGCGGAGAGGTTCTGCAGCAGCGGGGCGACCTGCGCGGAGGTGTTCTGCGCGCTCAGCTCGCGGATCCAGCCGGCGAGCTCGGAGATCTGCATCGCGCAGGCGTCGGCGATCGAGACGCCGCCGATGCGGGAGGTGCGAGCGTGCTCGGCCAGGCGGGTGCCCTCGCACTCGGGGCAGCCGATGAAGGTCACCGCCCGGTCCACGAAGGCGCGGATGTGGGGCTGCATCGAGTCGCGGTCCTTGGAGAGCATCGACTTCTGGATCTTGGGGATCAGGCCCTCATAGGTCATGTTGGCCCCGTCGATCTTCACCTTCGTGGGCTCCCGGTACAGGAAGTCGTGGAGCTGTCGCGTGGTGAAGGAGCTGATCGGCGTGTCTGCAGGGAAGAAGCCCGAGGAGATGAACAGCTTCTCGTACCAGCCGCCGGCCGAGTAGCCGGGCACCAGGAACGGCCCCTCCTGCAGAGACTTGTCCTCGTCGTACAGCTGGGTGAGGTCCAGATCGGTGACCTGCCCCATCCCCTCGCAGCGCGGGCACATCCCGCCCACGCGCGTGAAGGTCGTCTTCTCGGCGATGGTCTTCGCGCCCCTCTGCACGGTCATCGCCCCGGCAGCGCTGACGCTGGGCACGTTGAAGGAGTACGCGCCCGGGCCGCCCGCGTGCGGCTGGGCGAGCTTCGAGAACAGGGTGCGCAGGTGCGCGTTCGCATCGGTGACCGTGCCGACGGTCGAGCGGACGTTCGCCCCCATCCGCTCCTGGTCCACGATGATCGCTGTGGTGAGCCCCTCGAGGGAGTCCACGTCGGGGCGCGCGAGCTGCGGCATGAAGCCCTGCACGAAGGAGCTGTAGGTCTCGTTGATCATCCGCTGCGACTCGGCCGCGATCGTGCCGAACACCAGCGAGCTCTTGCCCGAGCCGGAGACCCCTGTGAAGACCGTCAGGCGGCGCTTGGGAAGATCCAGCGAGATGTCGCGCAGATTGTTCTCGCGGGCACCGCGCACCCGGATCAGATCATGGGCATCGGCCGGATGAGCGGGCATCGGACGGCTCCTTCGGAGGCGACGGGGCGCGGGGCGTCCGCGCCCGGGACATTCTGCCACCCGCCTGCCCCTCCACGGCTAGCCTGGGCGGGTGACCGACAAGACTCATTACGACATCGCCCTGATCGGCTCCGGCTCCGCGAACTCCTTCCCCGGGCCCGAGTTCGCCGATCGCAGCATCGTGCAGATCGACCGCGGCGTGGGGCCGGACCGCGTGTTCGGCGGTACCTGCCTGAACCTCGGGTGCATCCCCACCAAGATGTTCGTGCACACCGCGAACCTGGCCCACACGCCCGCCGATGCCGCGCGGTTCGGGCTCACCGAGCAGCTGCGCCATGTGGACTGGCCTGCGATCCGCGACCGCATCTTCGGGCGCATCGACCCGATCACCGCGGGCGGCGAGCAGTACCGCGACGCGCACGAGGACAACGCGAACCTCACGCTGCTGCGCGGCACCGCACGTTTCCAGGACCGCCGCACGCTGCACGTGACGGGGGACGACGGCTCCGAGCGGACCGTCACCGCCGGGACGATCGTGCTCGGTGCCGGGTCCCGGCCCGTGCTGCCGCCGGTCGATGGACTCGCCGAGGCACGGCCGCACACCTCGGACACGATCATGCGGATCGACCAGCTGCCCGCCTCCCTCGCGATCCTCGGCTCCGGTGTGATCGCCGTCGAGATGGCGCACATCTTCGCCTCGCTCGGCGTGGAGGTCACCCTCATCGCCCGCTCCGCCCAGGTGCTCAGCGCCGCTGACCATGACGTCTCCGCGCGCCTGACCGAGATCCTCGGCGACCGGCTCCACCTGGAGACCGAGCTGTCCACCACCGCCGTGCGGCGCACCGCGGAGGGTGTCGAGCTGCGCGGCCTGCGCCACGGGGCCGAGGTGACGTTGCAGGCCGAGGAGCTCCTGGTCGCCGTGGGGCGTCGGCCCAACTCCGATCTGCTGGACGTCTCCGCAGCCGGGATCGACACCGCAGAGGACGGCCGCGTGCTGGTCGACGAGCATCAGCGGGTGCTCGGCGGCGGGGAGGTCCTCGAGGGCCTGTGGGCCTTCGGCGACCTCTCCAGCAGCCATCAGCTCAAGCACGTCGCCAACCACGAGCAGCGGATCGTGCGGCACAACATCCTGCACCCGCAGCAGCTGCGACGCTCGGACATCATGCCCATCCCCAGCGGGGTCTTCACCCATCCGCAGGTGGCCTGGGTGGGTGCCGACGAACAGACCGCTCGCAGCAGCGGCCGCGAGGTGAAGGTCGCCGTCCAGGAGTACGCCTCGATCGCCTACGGCTGGGCGATGGAGGACACCACCGGCTTCGTGAAGCTGATCGCCGACGCGGAGACCACCCAGATCCTCGGGGCCCACCTGATCGGCCCGGAGGCCACGACCCTCGTCCAGCTGCTGATCCAGGCGATGAGCACCGGGCAGAGCGCACGGGACATCGTCGACTCCCAGTACTGGATCCACCCGGCCATGCCGGAGCTGATCGAGAACGCCCTGCTGCAGCTGGTCTGAGCCTCCCGCCGGTGAACGGGGAGGGTGAGGACTACTCGGCGGCGCCGGGCAGGCAGGACTTCAGCGGGTCCTCCGCGATCTCGGGCTTCGAGGTCTCCTCCTCGTCCCCGCCGGTCGACTCCGGCTCGGAGGTCTCCTCCTGCTCGGGGTCGGTCTCCTCCTGCGTGGGAGCCGCCTCGGAGTCGGAGCCCTCCTCCGGCGGGGCGCCGGTCTCCGCGGGATCGGACGAACCGGGCTCGGTCTCGCCGAGCACCGACTCCGGCGGATCCTGCTTCATCGAGTCCTCGATCGAAGCGGAGACCCACGTCTCGAGGTACTCGAAGTCCGGGTTGCCGGAGTAGGTGACGTCCTGGGTGATCGGGTACGAGGTGAAGCCGCCGTCCTTGACCCGCAGGGCGAGGTCCACGAAGGCATCGAGGCTGCTCACCGGGATGTCGGTCTGGATGTTCTCCTCGGTGGCGGTGACCAGACCAGGCACGGACAGCG
>JAAZLF010000008.1 GCA_012799425.1 Actinomycetales bacterium
CGAGCTGCCCGCCGCCCGCCGGCGCCGCCTGCTGGGGGAGTGGGGCTTCACCGACCTCGAGATGCGCGACGTCATCAACGCAGGCGCCCTGGACCTCATCGAGCAGACCGTCACCGCCGGCGCCTCCGCCCAGTCCGCCCGCAAGTGGTGGATGGGCGAGCTCGCCCGTGTGGCGAAGGACCGCGACGTCGAGATCGAGGCGCTGTCGATCACCCCGGCGCAGGTCGCTGAGCTGCAGGGCCTGGTCGACGGGAAGAAGATCAACGACAAGATCGCCAAGCAGGTGCTGGTGAAGGTCCTCGACGGCAACGGCGACCCCGCCGCGATCGTCGAGGCCGAGGGCCTGGCCGTCGTCTCCGACGACTCCGTGCTCACCTCCGCCGTGGACCAGGCGATCGCCGACAACCCCGACGTGGTCGCGAAGATCCAGGGCGGCAAGGTCCAGGCGATCGGCGCCCTGATCGGCCCGATCATGAAGGCCACCCGCGGCCAGGCCGACGCCGGCCGCGTCCGCGAGATCATCATGGAGAAGCTCGGCGTCAGCTGAGCCCGGTGCCGACCCGAGACCGGCACCCGACATGCGGCAGGGGCCGCCCCGGAGAGATCCGGGGCGGCCCTGCTCATGTCGCGACCAGGTGTGAGGGTCTCCACGAAGAAGGTCAACATCAGGTAAAGGATCCGAGGGTCGGATTGTCCGACAGGTGCCTGGCGATGCAATCCGAGTGCCCAGGTCGCGCCGAGGTTCCGCCCAGCATTCCGGCAGGTCGAACCGGCCCGGGGGCCTCACTACTCCTCGGTAAAGTCATTCGCCGTCCGCTGCGGCGCCTCCCTCTCCGGTGACCGGCGCCCCGCGGGCCCCGAGCCCCCGACCCGGCGGATCCCCACCGAAGGAGAACCCCCTCAGATGCCTGGAATAGACGCGGCCGTCGAGACGATCTTCGGCCCCATCGCCGCCTTCCTCAGCGCCGTCGTGTTCTACAAGGCCCCGATCTTCGGCGGCGTGCCGATCATCGTCGTCTGGCTCATGGCCGCCGCGATCTTCCTGACCGTCTGGCTGCGCTTCCAGCCGATCACCGGGCTCAAGCACTCGATCCAGGTGATCCGGGGTCGGTACACCGCCAAGACCGACCCCGGCGAGGTCTCCAGCTTCCAGGCCCTCGCCACCGAGCTCTCCGGCACCGTCGGCCTCGGCAACATCGCCGGCGTTGCCGTCGCGATCGCGGCCGGCGGCCCCGGCGCGGCGCTCTGGATCGCGATCTTCGGCTTCTTCGCGATGAGCGTGAAGATGGCCGAGGCGACCCTCGGCGTCATGTACCGCAAGGTCAACGCCGACGGCACCACCGAGGGTGGCCCCATGTACTACCTGCGCGACGGCCTCGCGCAGATCGGCCGCAGGCGCCTGGGCCGCGTGCTCGCCGTGCTGTACGCGATCTTCACCCTCGTCGGCGTGTTCGGCGCGGGCAACCTCTTCCAGTCCAACCAGGTCGCCGCGATCGTCGCCTCCTCGACCGGCAGCGAGTTCCTCGCGGGCAACCAGTGGCTGATCGGCGCGGTCATGGCCGCGCTCACCGCGATCGTGATCCTCGGCGGCGTCACGAAGATCGCCCGCTGGACCTCCGCGATCACCCCCGCGATGGCCGTGCTCTACGTGCTCTGCGCGCTCACCATCATCCTGGTGAACATCGAGGCGCTGCCCGCGGCGGTCGCCACGATCTTCACCAGCGCCTTCACGGCCGACGGCGTCACCGGCGGCATCATTGGCGTGGCCGTCATCGGCATCCAGCGCGCGCTGTTCTCCAACGCCGCGGGCGTCGGCTCCGCGGCAATGGCCCACAGCGCCTCGAAGACGAAGGAGCCCGCCACCGAGGGCTTCACCGCCCTGTGGGAGCCGCTGGTCGACTCCATCGGTGTGTGCATGCTGACCGCCATCGCGGTCGTCATCACCGGTGTCTACCAGGGCGGCGGGGAGGACGGCGTGGCGCTGACCGCGGCCGCCTTCGGCACCGTCGCGGGCTGGTTCCCCTCCCTCCTCACCGTCGCCGTCGCCCTGTTCGGCTTCTCGACCGTGCTGGCCTACGCCTACTACGGCGAGCTCAGCGCCAAGTTCCTCTTCGGCAGCTCCGTGCTGGTGCAGAACGCCTTCCGCATCGCCTGGGTGCTCGCCGTCATCGTCGGCGCCGCGATCTCGCTGGACTCCGTCATCGCCTTCTCCGACGCGATGTTCTTCCTCATGTCGGTCCCGAACCTGCTGGGCATCTACTTCCTCGCCCGTGTGCTGCGCCTGGAGATCCTGCGCCACCGCTACCGCGTGAGCGTCGGCGCCCTCTGCGAGGTCGAGCCGGACCTCCAGGTGGGCATGGGCTCCCATGAGCCCACCGAGGAGCAGGTCGCCGCCGAGGAGCACCGCACCCTGACCGAGGAGCTGCGCCTGGCCGATCTCCACCGCCAGCTCGCCGAGGACCCCGACTTCCCCGTCCGCGCCGACCATCACGACGAGGACCTCGCCTCGCCGATGGGGGAGACGGACTACGACGACTGGGCTCAGGATCCCGAGGGGGATGGCGACCCGCAGGCGGAGCGCAGCCCGGCCGGGGCCTGAAACCTGGCTCGCCGTGCATGACAGGGGCCGTTCCGGGCGCACCGGGACGGCCCCTCGTCATGAGCACGGGTGACGGACATCTGTCCATCGCGGAGCCCCCGGGGCGGCACCTTCGCGTGCCTGTGTCCACGGCTTTTGCCCGATCCGGCGACATCGTGGCGCTTCTCATCCGGACCGCGTCCGGGATTGCGAACACTCCGCCTTGCGTATTCAGGGTAGGCAACCCTTACTGCGCAGGTCCGGATGGCCCGCGCCCCAGGAGGTCCTCCCCATGGCATCCCTCGCGACCCGCCCCGCCCCGGCCCCCGACGGGACCACAGCGGCGACGACCGGGCTGCTCACCGCCCGCACCGCCGACGCCTACCAGGACCTGCTCGGCCAGGTCACCCGCGACGTCGCCGAGCGGCTCCGCACGGTGCGCGCCCCCTCCGTCGGCCCCGATCGCCGCCACCTCGAGCGCCTCGTGGAGGGCGTGGACCTCGACGGCCCCGGCGTGGGCGACGCGGCCGCCCTCGACGAGGCCGACTCCCTCTACGCCGCCCACGCGGTCTGGTTCCACCACCCCTCCTATCTCGCGCACCTCAACTGCCCCGTCGTGCTGCCGGCCGTCGCGGCCGAGGCGATGCTCGCGGCGATCAACACCTCCGTGGACACCTATGACCAGTCCCTGGTCGCGACCCTGATGGAGCAGCGCCTGGTGCGCTGGACCGCCGAGCGGATCGGCTTCGCCGCCGGCGACGGCGTGTTCACCTCCGGCGGCACCCAGTCCAACCTCCAGGCCCTCTATCTCGCCCGCTCCCGCGCCGAGCGCACCGCGGGGGAGGAGCGCGCCGCCCTGCTGCCGCGCCTGCGGGTCCTCGCGACCGAGGCCGCCCACTTCTCCGTGACCCGCTCCGCCCGCCTGCTCGGACTGGGGGAGGATGCCGTCCTCCCCGTCCCCGCCGATGCCGACGGCCGCATGGACGTCGCAGCGCTGCGCCAGGCGCTCGCCTCTGTCGACACGGCCGGCGAGCTGCCCATGGCGATCGTCGCGACTGCAGGGACCACCGACCGCGGCCTCATCGACCCGCTTCCCGAGATCGCCGGCGCCGCCCGCGACCACCATGCCTGGCTCCACGTCGACGCCGCCTACGGCGGGGGACTGCTCCTCTCCCGCACCCGCCGCCATCTCCTGGACGGCATCGAGCACGCCGACTCGGTCACCGTCGACTACCACAAGACCTGCTTCCAGCCCGTCTCCTCGAGCGCGCTGATCGTGCGGGAGAGCGCCGACCTCGCCGCGACCGCGCACCACGCCGACTACCTCAATCCCGCCGCGGAGGCCGCCGCGGAGGACGCGGAGCCGAACCAGGTCGACAAGTCCCTCCAGACCACCCGGCGGTTCGACGCGCTGAAGCTCTGGACCACGCTGCGGTCGCTCGGACCGGATGCGCTCGGTGACATGGTCGACGCCTGCTGCGACCTCGCCGTCGAGGTGCGGGAGCTGCTGACCGAGGACCCGGATCTGCACGTGCTCGGCACCACGGACCTCTCCACCGTCATCTTCCGCTTCCGTCCCGAGGGGCTGGACGATGCCCGCACCGATGCGCTGCAGCCCCTGATCCGCCGGATCCTGTTCCACTCCGGCCGCGCAATGGTCGC
Organism: Actinomycetales bacterium; assembly: GCA_012799425.1. Lineage (GTDB taxonomy): Bacteria > Actinomycetota > Actinomycetes > Actinomycetales > Dermabacteraceae > Brachybacterium. Next base: position 4,241 of record JAAZLF010000008.1, read on the forward strand.
CCGCACCACGATCGACGGCACACCCTGGCTGAAGCTCACCCTCCTGAACCCCGGTGCCACGCTCACCGACGTCGCCGCCGTGCTCGACCTCGTCCGGGCGACCGGCCGGGGACTGCTGGCCGGCGGCCGGCTCGCCGCCGCGGAGGAGACCCGATGAGCGTCCCCGACCCCGCAGCACGTCCACGACCTCGTCGGCATCGGCATCGGTCCCTTCGGCCTGGGGCTCGCCGCCCTCGCCGCGCCCCTCGAGGACCTCGACGCCGTCTTCGTCGACCAGGCCGACGGCTTCTCCTGGCACCCCGGGATGATGATCGAGGGAACCACCCTGCAGGTCCCCTTCCTCGCCGACCTGGTGACCATGGCGGACCCGACCTCTCCCTACTCGTTCCTCGCCTTCCTCAAGGCCACCGGGCGCCTCTACTCCTTCTACATCCGCGAGTCCTTCTCCCCGCTGCGCAGCGAGTACGACGCCTACTGCCGCTGGGTCGCGGAACGGCTGGAGAGCCTGCGCTGGCGCCGTCGCGCCCTCGCGATCGAGGAGGAGGGCGACCACCTGCTGGTCACCCTCGCCGTGCTCGACGCCCAGGGCGCCACCACGCGCTTCGAGCAGCTGCGCACCCGCCACGTCGCGCTCTGCCTCGGCACCGCCCCGCACCTCCCGCCCCCGCTCGAGGCGCTCGCGGGGGAGGGCGGCCCCGCCCCGGTCCTGCACAGCGCCGACTACCTCGACCGCAAGCAGGACCTGCTGGAGGCGGGCTCCGTCACCGTCGTGGGCAGCGGCCAGTCCGCCGCCGAGGTCTACCGCGACCTGCTCGCCGCCGCGGCCCCGAGCGGCACGAGGGTGGACTGGGTGACCCGCTCGGAGCGGTTCTTCCCGATGGAGTACACCAAGCTCACCCTCGAGATGACCTCCCCGGAGTACACCGACCTGTACCGGGCGCTGCCCGAGGAGGTCCGTGACCACCTCTCCCGTCAGCAGCGGGCCCTGCACAAGGGCATCAGCGCGGACCTGATCGACGAGATCCACGAGCTGCTGTACGGCCTCACCGCCGGCGGACGCGAGCTCCCCTCGCGCCTGCTCACCGCCACCGCCGTCACCGGCGCCCGCACGGACGGCGACGAGATCGTCCTGGACCTCGCCCACTCCCTCACGGGGGAGACTGCCGAGCACCGCACCGGCGCCGTGATCGCCGCGACCGGGTACCGCCCTCGCGACGCCGATCTCCTCGCCCCGCTCGGCGACCGGGTCCGACGGGACGCATCGGGCCGCCTCGACGTCGCCCGCGACTACACGGTCGACGAACCGGGCCGTCTCCACGTGCTCGGCACCGAGGAGCACACCCACGGCGTGACCGCCCCGGACCTCGGCTTCGGCGCCTGGCGCGCCTCCGTGGTGCTCGCCGCCGTGCTGGGCCGCGAGCCCTACCCGATCGAGCGAGCGATCGCCTTCCAGACCTTCGGTCTGCCGGCCGCGCACTGACCGCCGGCCGCCCACCGACCAGGAGAGACTTGATGGACCTGACCTTCACCCCGCTGGACCCCGCCGCCCACGCCGAGCTGCTGCACGGCTGGCTCACCACCGACCGCGCCCGCTTCTGGGGCATGACCGCGCACAGTCCCGATCAGGTGCGCGCCTACCTCGACAGCGTCGACGCCTCCGCCCATGAGCAGGGATGGATCGGCGCCCGCGGCGGAGAGCCGCTCGTCTACGTCGAGACCTACGATCCCGCGCAGCTGCTTCCGGAGGGACTGCTCGCCCCAGAGCCCGGGGATCTCGGCCTGCACCTGCTCATCGCCCAGCCGACGGGCGCCCCCGAGCATGGGCTGACCGCCGCGGTGATGGGGGAGGTGGTCTCCTGGTGCCTGCACGGGCGAGGCGCCGCCCGATTGGTCGTCGAGCCCGACGAGCGCAACCGCGCCGTGCTCGCCAAGAACGCGGCGGCCGGCTTCCGGGTGCTCCGCCACGTGGAGATCCCCGACGGGGAGGGCACCAAGCGCGCCGCGCTGAGCATCTGCACCCGCGCGGACTTCGCCGCCTCGCCCCTCGGCCCCGGGACGACCCCCACCGGCCATCTCCGCTCCGACATCGCCGACCAGGCCCACCGCCACCTGATCGCCAAGGCGCTCGCCGAGCTCTCCCACGAGCGCGTCCTCGCCCCGGAGCCCCGCGGCGACGGCGACTTCGAGCTCGCCGTCCCCGGCACCGACGTCCGCTACCGCTTCACCGCCCGGGTGCTGCCGCTCGAGCACTGGCTCCTGAACCCCGCCTCGATCACCCGCACCGCGGGCGACGCCCCCACCCCGCTGGACGTGCAGGTCCTCGTGGCCGAGCTGCAGGACGTGCTCGGCGTGCCGGACGATCTCCTGTCCACCTATCTCGAGGAGCTCGCCTCCACCCTCGCGGCCCGCTGCGCGACCCTCGACGCGGCCCGCCGCGGTGAGCGGCCGTCGGCCGAGGACCTCCTGGACGCGGACCTCCCGCAGATCGAGGCGGCGATGACCGAGGGCCACCCCGGCTTCCTCGCGAACAACGGCCGCATCGGCTTCTCCCTGCCCGACTACCGCGCCTACGCCCCCGAGCAGGGGCGGGCGACACGCCTGGAGTGGGTCGCGGTGCGGCGCGAGCACGCCCACCTCTCCCTCGGCGAGGGCCTCACCGAGGAGGGCCATGCTGCCTGGTCGCTGTCGGCGGAGGAGCGGGCCGCCTTCGCCGCTCGCCTCACGGACCGCGGGCTCGACCCCGCCGGCTACCACCTGATGCCGCTGCATCCCTGGCAGGCCGGCCACCGCCTGCCGATCACCTTCGCGCCCGACATCGCCCGCGGCGACCTCGTCCCCCTCGGCGCGGGCGGCGACGAGATGCAGCCCCAGCAGTCCCTGCGCACCTTCTTCAACCGCACCCGCGAGGGCGCCCCCTATGTCAAGGTCGCCCTCGCCATCCAGAACATGGGCTTCCTGCGCGGCCTGTCCCCGCACTACATGTGCGACACCCCCGCCATCAACGACTGGCTCGCCGCACTCGTCGCCGGCGATGCGGAGTTCTCGGACCAGGGCTTCCGCGTGCTGCGCGAGCGCGCCGCGATCGGGTACACGGGCGACGCCTACCACCGCACCCGCACCACGAACCCCCACCGCAAGATGCTCGCCGCGCTCTGGCGCGAGAACCCGGTCGCGCAGCTCGCACCGGGGGAGCGGGCCTTCACCATGGCGGCGCTCCTGCACCGCGACCACGAGGGCCGCTCCGTCGCCGCGGCGATGCAGCGCGCCTCCAGCCTGTCGCCCGAGCAGTGGCTCGCCGGATACCTGCGCGCCTATCTCCGACCGCTGGTCCACCTGCTGCTCGCCCACGACGTGGTGGTGATGCCCCACGGAGAGAACCTCATCCTGCGCGTGCGGGAGCAGCAGGTGATCGGCGGGTTCTACAAGGACATCGGCGAGGAGATGGCGGTGGTGGGCCGCCGACCGCTGCCGGAGGGCATGGAGCGGGTGCGGGCCGTGGTGCCGGGGGAGGAGAAGGCGCTGTCGATCTTCACCGACGTCTTCGACGGGGTGCTGCGGCACCTGTCCGGCATCCTCGACGCCGACGGGATCCTGCCCGCCGACCGCTTCTGGCACCATGTCGCGGAGGTGCTCGACGAGTACGAGGCCGAGCACCCGGACCTCGCCCGCGGCCTCGCGGGCGACGTGGACCTGCGCACCGAATCCTTCGCCCACTCGTGCCTGAACCGGCTGCAGCTGCGCAACACCCTGCAGATGGTGGACCTCGGCGACCAGGCCTCCTCGCTGCTATTCGCCGGGCGGATGGACAATCCCGTCGCCCGGGTCGGCGTCCTGATCTGACGAGCCACCCTCCGAGGGCAGCGAGACGTGCGCGCAGCGGCGACGACCACGTCCGTGCCCTCCGGGGAGATGAGCACCGTGTACGTGGCGGAGGGATCCGAGGGGTTGGAACCGGTGATGTACCGGGCTCCCTTCCGGACCTCCTCGGGCGTGAAGCGCTGGGAGATCGTCCCGCCGTCCTGGCTCACAGGAAGCCCCTCAGAACCGTTGAAGGAGCCCGCCACCCAGCTCGTGACCTCCTCGACGGGTGCTGTGAACGAGACGCGCACGCTCCACTCGTCCAGGTCGGAGACGGTGATGCCCTTGGAGACGGAGAGCTCCGCCTCGGGCGCGGGAATGCCGACGGCGGCCAGGGCCTCCTCGGCGGTGGGGGTGTCGTCGGTCATCGGTGTGCTCTCCTCGGGGGTGCGGGTGTTGTCGCATCCGGTGCCGACCAGCAGGAGCGTCGTCGTCCCGACGACGGCGGCGCGGAGGGCGTCCCTGCGTGGTGGCGAGATCGCGTCGGTCATGGTCCAGTCGTCCGCCTCTCGGAGGTCCCGTGGAGCAGGAACTCCTTCGCCAAGCCTGCCCGATGCAGCTCCGCCAGCTGCTCGTCGGAGATCGTGGGATCGACGGGGCCGGGCAGATCAATCGTCGTGCTCTTGCTGCCGTCCCAGTTGTACTGGTCACGATAGTTCAGAGTGGTGTTCATCTCGTACCTCCACTCAGGATTGGTCGCATCCGGTGGATACACCGTGACCTGCCCGTTCATCGAATAGTTCCCGGACCCCGTTGCGTAGTACCAGTTGTCGCTCGAGGCCGTAGTGCCGGGCCAGCCGGTCTGAACCGGGAACGTCACCGGACCATCGGCGCCCGACTGCTGTGCACGTTCCAATGCGAGCTGACCGATGTCTCGCTCGCGGGTTTCGATCTGTGACCGGATATCCGGTTCGTCCGCGAGGAACGCCTCGAGGTCCATCTCCTTGTCCGCCCCCGAGTTTCCGAGGAAGTGCAACAGGTTCTCCGAGGCGTCGGGCCACAGCACCGACATGAGCGAAGCCATCTGCGTCGCCGCCTCATGGTTGGCCTGATCGCCGAGAGTCGGATCTTCACTGCCCCAGTCTCCGGCGCCCGCGTCGACGGGGTGCCATTCGGGCATCCCGGGATCAGGCACGGTCGTGCCGGGGACAGGCGTTCCGAGCCCGTCAGGGAGTCCGTCGCCGAGAGTGCCCTGCGCCGGTCCGGCGTCGTTGTCGCCATCCCGACGGCCGTCCTCACGTCCGGCCTCTCGACCGGCTCTGGGCGCCGTCTCCGGCCGAGGGGCAGGGAGCGGCTGCATGAAGAGGACGGCATCGAGGGTGCCGCCTGGATCGGAAGCGAGGTCCTGCTCCTCCGCGTGTCCATCCGCGTCGTCCGCGAGACGGTCGAGCGACCGTTCGATGGAGTCGAGCGCCGGCAGCACAGAAGAGTAGATGTGACCACGAAAGTCGTCGGCGTCCCCGCCTCTCCAGATCTCCTCCGAGCGGGCCCCGCGTGACACCGAGGTCTTGGCCTCGCCGAGTGCATCTCGGCCGGTGCGTATTGCCTGCGGGAACGTGCGCAGCGCCTCCGTGTCAGCCCCCATGAAAGTGTTCGCCATGTCATCCCCTCGTCGTGTCCTGAGAGGAGCGTGACGGGTCGTGTACGTCCTGTCCATGGGGAGAGGTCCCCGTCCGGCGCCCACTGTCCGGATGGTGACACCGCCATCTCGCATGGCGGCGTAACATGACGGGCATGGTTCAGCTCCGCTCACGCACCTCGACCCACGGCCGCAACATGGCAGGCGCCCGCGCGCTCTGGCGCGCGACCGGCATGAAGAGCGAGGACTTCGGCAAACCGATCATCGCGATCGCCAACTCGTACACGCAGTTCGTGCCCGGCCACGTCCACCTCAAGAACATGGGCGACCTGGTCGCGGGCGCGATCGAGAAGGCCGGCGGCGTCTCCAAGGAGTTCAACACGATCGCCGTGGACGACGGCATCGCGATGGGCCACGGCGGCATGCTGTACTCGCTGCCCAGCCGCGACATCATCGCCGACTCGATCGAGTACATGGTCAACGCCCACACCGCCGACGCCCTGGTGTGCATCTCCAACTGCGACAAGATCACCCCCGGCCACATGATGGCCGCGATGCGACTGAACATCCCGGTCGTCTTCGTCTCGGGTGGCCCCTCGGAGTCCGGCAAGCCGATCGAGGGCGTCACCGAGCACCGCATCGACCTGGTCGATGCGATGTCGCTGTCCGCCGATGATTCGATCACCGACGCCCAGCTCGCCGAGGTCGAGGAGAACGCCTGCCCCACCTGCGGCTCCTGCTCCGGCATGTTCACGGCGAACTCCATGAACTGCCTCACCGAGGTGCTCGGCCTGTCCCTGCCGGGCAACGGGACGACGCTCGCCACGCACGCGTTCCGCAGGGAGCTCTTCCTCGAGGCCGGGCGGAAGATCGTCGAGCTCTCCAAGCGCTACTACGAGGACGAGGACGAGTCGGTGCTGCCGCGCTCGATCGCCACCAAGGCCGCCTTCTCCAACGCCATGGCGATGGATGTGGCGATGGGCGGCTCGACTAACACCATCCTGCACATCCTCGCCGTCGCGATCGAGGGCGAAGTCGACTTCGGCCTCGACGACATCGACCGCATCTCGCGCCTGGTGCCCACGCTGTCGAAGGTCGCTCCTAACGGCACCGCGCACGTCGAGGACGTCCACCGTGCCGGCGGGATCCCCGCGATCCTCGGCGAGCTGGACCGTGCCGGGCTGCTGGACCACAACATCCACACCGTCCACTCCCCGGACCTGGCCAGCTGGCTCGCCGAATGGGACATCCGCGGCGGCACGGCCTCGAAGAAGGCCGAGGCGCTCTTCCACGCCGCCCCCGGCGGGGTGCGCACCACCCAGGCCTTCTCCACCACGAACACCTGGGACGAGCTGGACACCGACGGCGAGAACGGCGTGGTCCGCTCCGTCCCGCACGCCTACACGAAGGACGGCGGCCTCGCTGTGCTCAAGGGCAATCTCGCTCGGGACGGCGCGGTGTTCAAGACCGCGGGCATCACCGAGGACCTCTTCCACTTCGAGGGCAACGCGGTGGTCTGCGACTCCCAGGAGGAGGCGGTCCAGAAGATCCTCGAGAAGACGGTCAAAGACGGCGACGTCGTGGTGATCCGCTACGAGGGGCCGCAGGGCGGCCCCGGCATGCAGGAGATGCTCTACCCGACCTCCTTCCTCAAGGGTCGCGGCCTCGGCAAGACCTGCGCCCTGATCACCGACGGCCGCTTCTCGGGCGGCACCAGCGGCGTCTCCATCGGGCACATCTCCCCGGAGGCGGCCGAGGGCGGTCTCATCGGCCTCATCGAGGACGGCGACAAGATCATCATCGACGTCGACAAGCGCCTGCTCGAGCTCGACGTCCCCGAGGACGAGCTGGCACGCCGCCGCGAGCAGAAGGGCCCACTGCCGTGGCGGCCCGAGCATCGCGAGCGCAAGGTCTCCCAGGCCCTCAAGGTCTACGCGCACCTGGTGCGCTCGGCGACCTACGGCGCGACCCGGCGACCCTTGGACTGAGCGGGCGGGCGAGCGGGCGGGATCAGGTGCCCAGCGCCCCGCGATAGCGATCCACGAGCAGCTCGGCGATCAGCGGATGATCGCCGAGCGGCTCGGCCACCAGATCC
>JAAZLF010000076.1 GCA_012799425.1 Actinomycetales bacterium
ATCCGGCACGCGGGCCTCGAACGCCGAGACCACCGATCCCTTCCATATCCGGAAGGAATCGGTGGTCTCGATGCGCGCGCCCCGGGATGCGCGCGCCCCGCGATGCGCGTGTCCCGGCTCAGCGTGCGCGGCGGCGCAGACGCTCCACGTCGACGATCAGCACGGCGCGGGCCTCGAGCCGGATCCAGCCACGGGAGGCGAAGTCCGCCAGGGCCTTGTTGACGGTCTCGCGGGAGGCGCCGACCAGCTGGGCCAGCTCCTCCTGGGTGAGGCCATGGGCGACCATCACGCCGTCGTCCGTCTGGCGGCCGAAGCGCTGCGCGAGATCGAGGACGTTCTTGGCGACACGGCCGGGGACGTCGGCGAAGACCAGATCGGCCAGCGACTCGTTGGTCTTGCGCAGGCGGCGGGCCAGGGAGGCGAGCAGGTGGCGGCCCACCTCGGGGCGCTGGGCGAGGACGCGGTACAGGTCCTGCTGGGAGAGCGAATACAGGGTCGTCTCGGCGACCACGGTCGCGGTCGCGTTGCGCGGCGCCGGGTCGAAGAGCGACAGCTCGCCGAGCGTCTCTCCCGGGCCGAGCACGGCCAGGAGGTTCTCGCGTCCGTCGCCGGAGGCGTGGCCCACCTTCACCTTGCCGGAGCCGATGATGAACAGGCGGTCGCCCGGATCCCCCTCGCGGAAGATGGTGGCGCTGCGGTGGTAGTCCTCCTGCTTCATCGACGCCAGCACGGCCTGCTTGCCGTCCTCGTCGAGCGCAGCGAACAGCGGCGATGACCGTACGATGTTCTCGTCCACGGAACCTCCTGAGTGTGGGGCCCCGACTGCCGGGACCGTGCTGTAAGACGTCTGTGGCGGGCGCCACGATCTGCGGTGGCGACTGTCACATGATGGTCAAACACTATCGTGCTCGCGCCATGCAGGTCCGCCACCACGGAGATGAGGAGTCGTTCAGATGCCGAGGTCGCTCTCCCGCAACGGCGCAGAGCGCGCTGCGGGCGCCCCGGCCCCCGCCGCGATCGTCGCCGCCGAGCTGGGGGAGCTCTACCCCGATGCGCGCACCGAGCTCGATCATCGTAATGCCATGGAACTGCTGGTCGCGACGGTGCTCTCGGCGCAGACCACTGACGTGCGGGTCAATCAGGTGACCCCGCAGCTGTTCTCCCGCTGGCCCGATGCTGCGGCGCTCGCCGAGGCCGAAGAGGATGCGGTCACCGAGGTGGTGCGGCCTCTGGGGATGGGAGCCACTCGGGCGCGTCGGATCATCGGCCTGGCGCAGGGGCTGCTCGAACGGCACGGAGGAGAGGTCCCCGACGACCAGGCCCAGCTCGAAGCCCTCCCCGGCGTGGGCCGCAAGACCGCTCACGTCGTCCGCGGCACCTGGTTCGGGCATCCGCTGCTGGCCGTGGACACCCACGTCGGCCGCCTCGCCCGCCGCCTGGGCTGGACCGCACGGACCGAGCCCCGCGCCGTCGAGGAGGACGTCGTGGCGCAGGTGGCGCACAGCGGCGCGGGGACCGAGGCGGAGGGCCTCACCGTCCTCGGCCTGCGCCTGATCCTCCACGGCCGCCGTGTCTGCACCGCCCGTGCGCCGCGCTGCGGGGAGTGCGTGCTGCTGGACCGCTGTCCGCAGGTCGGCGTGTCATGAGCGGTCCGTCCGGTCGCGCCCTGCCTGACGGCGCCGAGTTCCTCGCGCCGCTCGCGGAGCGCGCGCAGCAGGGGGACGTGCTGGTCACTCGCGATCCTGACCCGCGGGACCCGGACCCGGCAGGACGCGTGGTGCGGCGCAGCGCCGTGCTGATCCACGTCGCCGGCACTGGTCTGGACGACGCCCGGGTGGTGCTCGAGGAGCGCGGGCACGCCCTGCGTTCCCAACCGGGACAGTTCTCCCTGCCCGGCGGCGGGCGCGACCCGGGCGACCGCGACGACGTGCACACGGCTCTGCGGGAGGCGCAGGAGGAGACCGGCATGGACCCCGACGACGTGCAGGTGCTCGGCGCCTTCGCCCCGATCCCGATGCCGTGGAGGGTCCAGCGGGTCACCCCGGTGCTCAGCTGGTCCCCGAGCGTGCCGACGCTCGGGGTGCAGGACCCGATCGAGGTCGAGCGCCTGGTGTGGGCCCCGCTGACCGGCACCGGTTCCCTGACCGACCCGGCGCATCGTCTGCGCGGCACGCTCGGCGGGACGGGGGTGGGCCCCGTCTTCGCACTGCCCGAGGACGCCTTCGTGTGGGGCTTCACCGCGATGATCCTGGAGAAGGTGCTGACGGGGCTCGGGCTGGCGCCCGTGCCGAGCACAGCGCCGATCTGCGAGATCCCGCCCGAGCGGCGTCGCTGATCGGGCCAGCGGTGTCCGTGGTCACCCCGCAGGAATCCGCTCGCCACCGAAGGGCCCGGGCACGATAGACTCGAGTGTTGCCGGACGGTCTCCGGCAGCCCCTCGGGGTGCACACGGAGCGGCCGGCACGGACGCGCCGCACGCGCCTCGGACACCAGTACCCGCAGACCGATGAGCAGCAGACAAGGAATGGGATCCAGGTGCCACGCGGCAAGGTGAAGTTCTACGACGCCGAGAAGGGCTTCGGCTTCATCCTCGATGACGAGGACGGTCAGAGTGTCTACGTGCACGCCACGAACCTGCCGGACGGGGTCACCACCCTCCGACCCGGAGCCCGCGTCGAGTTCGACATGGTCGACGGACGCCGCGGCCCGCAGGTGCTCGCGCTGCAGCTGATGGAGCCGGCACCCTCGGTCAGCCGCGCCCGCCGCGCGAAGCCCGACGAGATGGCGGGGATGGTCGAGGATCTGATCCGTCTGCTCGACGACGCCTCCAACGGGCTGCGCCAGGGCCGCTACCCCGACCGCGGGCACTCCCAGAAGATCGCCACCGTCCTCCGTGCCGTCGCCGACAACTTCGAGGCCTGAGACATGACGTCACCGACCGCCGCCCCCCGCCGCCCCCGCACCGCCCGGCCGAAGCTCGACGCGATCGCGGCCGCCGCCGTCGAGCTCGCCCGTGAGGCGCTGCTCGAGGTCACCGAGCCCGGGCAGGTCGGTGAGCACCTGCGCGCCGAGGCGAGCGGGGAACGGCTGGTCACGCACATCTTCGAATGCACGATGCCCGGGTACCGGGGCTGGTCCTGGGTGGTGGTGCTGGCCCGCGCCTCCCGCGCGAAGTTCGCCACCGTCGCCGAGACCGCCCTGCTGCCCGGCGAGGACGCGATCCTCGCTCCCGACTGGGAGCCGTGGTCCGAGCGCCTGAAGCCCTCCGACGTGGGTGCCGACGACCTGCTTCCCTACCGCGACGAGGACGAGCGGCTCGAACAGGGCTACGAGGCCACCGGGGATGAGGAGGCCGACAGGGTCGCGCAGTGGGAGCTCGGCCTGGGCCGTGCCCGCGTGCTCTCCCAGGAGGGCCGCGGCGAGGCCGCCGAGCGCTGGCACGCCGGCGAGTTCGGCCCGCGCCAGACCTCCGGTCGTGGCCGCCGCGGCACCGTCGCGGCCAACTGCTCCAGCTGCGGCTTCCTGACGAAGCTGTCCGGCTCGCTGCGCAGCGAGTTCGGCGTCTGCACCAACGAATGGTCTCCCGCGGACGGTCGCGTGGTGCACCTGAAGTTCGGCTGCGGCGCGCACTCCGAGACCGGTCAGCAGGACGAGGATCGCGAGACTTCGCGCAGCAGCGGCGTGATCGTCGACGAGCTCGACGTCGAGTTCCAGAAGGACTCTGCGCCGGTCGACGAGAAGGATGAGCAGTCCGCCGACGCGGCTGAGCCCATTGGGCCGACGACGGCGGATGAGAACGCTGGCGCGACGGCCGGCCAGCCCGCTGGGGCGATGGCCGAAGAGCCCGCCACCGCAGAGCCCGCCGCCGCAGAGCCCGCCACCGCAGAGCCCGCCGCCGTCACCGAGGAGGCCGCTGCGGAGACCGAGCCCGCTG
>JAAZLF010000077.1 GCA_012799425.1 Actinomycetales bacterium
AGGGAGAACCACTGCGGCCACCAGCCCACGCCGCCGTAGCCGAACTGGCCCTTCGAGGGGTCAGTGAGCGCCTTCGCCGCCTCGACGAAGGTGTCCCAGTCCCAGTCCGCGGTGGGGTACTCGACCCCGGCCTCGTCGAAGAGGTCCTTGTTGTAGTACATGACCATCGCCCCGGAGCGGTCCGGCACCCCGTAGGTCGCACCGTCCCACATGTAGTTCGCGCCGACGGGGCCGAACTCCACCTCGAGGTCGAGGCCCGCCTCGGCGAGCAGGTCGTCGATCGGCACGAGCTGGTTCTTGGAGGCGTAGACGTTGATGTTCTCGGCGACCTGCATGATGTCGGGCCCGGTCTTCGACGAGATCATCGTCTGGACCTTCTGCTCGTAGTTCTCCGAGGGGATCAGCTGGAGGGTGATGTCGTAGTCGGGGAACTTCTCCTTGGCCAGGTCCACGCGTGCCTGATAGGCGTTCTTGTCCTCCTCACCTCCCCACACGGTCATGACGAAGGTCTTGTGGTTCTCGTCGGACTCCGGGACCCCGCCAGCCGAGCCGGAGCTGCCGCCGCAGGCGGCGAGACCGAGGGCGGCGCCTGCGGCGCCCATGCCCGCCAGGACGCCTCGTCGAGAGAATGCAGAGGAGAAGGGAGCGCTCATCGCTGTGCCTTTCGTCGGTTCACGACCTCTGATCGCCGGCAAGCCCCAGGGATGCTCGGCAAGAGGCGGGCCCCAATGCCCACCCGTCGTGACACCACTTACGCTAACCCTTGTTATAAGCGGTGTCGATAAGATCTCATCACAGATCGGTCACGACAGCTTCAGTCACTCGCGGGCTACGCGCTCCGCGGCCCGCACCAGCACCTCGGCGTCGTAGGCCTGCGAGGACCGCATCGTGCCGCGGTACCAGGCGAGCACCTCGCGTGCGGGGTCACCGGGCACGGCGATGGGCCGGAAGTTGCTCACCGCGGAGTCCTCGGTGACCGGCGTCCAGGCCCAGCTCTCCCCCGCATCACCCGTGCGGCCGTGGAAGATCTCGTGGACGGGCAGGTCGGTGCCGTCGCGCGGGTCGACCACGGTGGAGATCCACAGCGCGTCCGGATCCGCGGGGTCGATCGTGCCGAGGCCGGTGTAGTCCTCCTCGTGGGCGAGCAGCTGCGGACCCGCGTGCGCGAGGTGGCGCACCTGCCACTCGCTCTGTCCCGGCCGCAGCACGGCCCACAGGAAACGGTGGTCGATCGGGGAGGTCTGCCGGCGGTCGGTGTCGATGCCAAGGGTGTCGTCGGCCCGGGCGGTCATCAGCGCCACCAGGGTGCCGTCGCCGAAGCGGCGCAGGTCCGTGGTCCAGGCGTGGCTCATCACCGCGCCGCCCCAGGCGGAGCCGCTGGCCAGCACCGGGGTGAGGTCCTCGGCCTGCGGTGCGGTCTGCTCGAGGCCGCGGCCGAGCTCGCCGACCCGGGTGCCGTCGGCGCGATGCAGGTGGCGGCCTTCGAGGTAGCCGTGCCAGATGGAGGTGGCGTAGTCGCGGGGATGGTGCTCGGTGATGACCAGGTCGATCCGGTCCTCGGCGCCGAGGTGGGTGCCGGAGGCGTAGCGGGCGTATCCGTTGACGTAGCCGACCTTCGCGCGGGTCAGCAGGCGTCCGCCGAACTCCCAGGTCTCGCCGTCGTCGTGGGAGACGAGATAGCAGGGGTCATCGTTGATGGCGCGCACGAAGCAGTGCAGCACGCCGTCCAGACGGTGCACGTTCTGGTAGGTGACGCCGCGCCCGCCGCCGAGGGTCCGCATCTGCTCCGGGGACTCGAACAGAGTGGTCCAGTCCAGCGCTCGCTCCTCGCCCCAGACAGTCGGGTCGGCGGTCTCGCTGATCCGCCAGCGGGTGAGGTCGTCGCTCTTGTGACGGCTGTAGACGGCGACCCAGCGCCCGTCGGCCCGGCGCCACAGCGCCGGATTGTCGTGGTCATCGGATTCGAGGCCCTCATGGAGCACGACGGTGCGGGCGGAGCCCGGTTCACCGAGCCGGTCGAGGTCCACCACGTGCAGGTTCACGTCCCCTCCGCGCCGCTCGCCGTCGGCCCCGCCGGTGGAGGCGACTGCTCCGAGCAGCAGCGTGCCGGTCGCGGCGTCGACCAGGGCGCGCTCGTCCTGGAACCAGCACCAGCCGCCGTTGTGGCTGATCAGCGCGGTGCGGGCGGTGGTGGGGGCCGACGCGACGGCCACCAGTTCGCCGACGGCTCCCTGC
>JAAZLF010000078.1 GCA_012799425.1 Actinomycetales bacterium
CCCCCTCCCCCATCGCTTCGAGGAAGGCGTAGAAGCGATCGCCCGCAGCGGTGAGATCGTCCTCCGTCAGCTCTGCAGCGGCGTCATCGCCCTCGGCGCTGTCGCCTTCGGAATCATCGCCGGTCTCGCCGGTGCCATCCGCATCAGCCTCGGCCTCCGCCTCGTCCTGCTGAGTCTCGGCAGGATCGGCCTCCTCGTCGGCGCCGTCCTCGCCCTCGCCCTCCGCGGGGTCCTCCTGCTCGGCGGCAGGCCCGTCCCCGCCGTCGTCGCCCTCCAGCAGACCGCCGCACGCCGCCGTGCCGGCGACGATCGCGAGGGCCCCCAGCCCCGCCGCGGTCCCTCGAACAGTTCTGCGCATGATCGACGTCACATCCTCGTCCTCCCTCTCGCAGTCGGCGCGGATGCCGGCTGGATCCAGGATGACACGCGGAAGGAATCTCCGCCGTGGGGAGAACTCCCCATCCGCGCCGGGGGGCGGTTCAGAACGGGATGGAGAAGTACCACTCGCCGTCGGCCCGGACCATCGGGACGTCCACGGGTTCATCCAAGAGGCTGAGGGACACGGTGCCGTCGCCGTCGTCCGTGGCCTGGGCCATGGAGGGGTCGATGACATCGAACGTGCCGGGCTCGAGCACGTCCGCGTAGGCCGCGACCGCGGGCCCCACACCGTCGACGCATTCCTGCAGGCGCTCCCCTTCGGGGGCCGCGCCGGTGCTGGGGTCCAGCACCAGACCGCATGCGCCTTCCCAGTCCTGGTCATCGAGCAGCTGCAGCCCCTCGACGAAGCGGGCGGAGGCCTGCTCGAGCTCCTCGTCGGAGAAGGGGCCGGCGTCCGTCGCCGCGCCGCCGTCGCTGGGTGCCGGAGCGGCTCCCGACTCCTCGGACGGCTCCTGCCCCGCTGCCGGCGTGGTCCCGGGCGCCTCGGACTGCTCGTCGTCGCCGCCGGTGCAGGCGGCGGCTCCCAGTGCCAGAGCCAGCACTCCCGCGCCGACGCCGGCGCGGCGGACGATGCCGCGGATCCTCGAAGTCACGCCACTCTCCTCCTGGCCGACCGTTGCGGTGACCGGCACCAGGGTGGCACATCCTGACCTCGCCCGTCGGGCGATCCGAGCAGAACCCGCGACGACGCTAGGCTGGTGCGGATCATCCTCCCGTTCACTGCACAGGAGCGCCCCGTGAGCACTGAGCCCCCCGCCTCCCCGGCGAAGATCCGCCTGCGTCATCTGCAGCAGGCGAAGTCGCAGGGACGGCCCTTCGCGATGCTCACCGCCTATGACCAGTTCTCCGCCCAGGCCTTCGAGTCTGCGGGCATCGAGGTGCTGCTGGTCGGCGACTCCGTGGGCAGCACGGTGCTCGGCCACGCCTCCACCACCTCGACCACGCATCAGGACATGCTCACCTTCACCGGTGCCGTCGCACGCAGCGTGCGACGACCGCTGGTGGTCGCCGACCTCGCCTTCGGCACCTACGAGACGGGGCCGACGGACGCCTTGCGTCACGGCGTCGAGCTCGTGCGCGCCGGCGCCGAGGTCGTCAAGCTCGAGGGCGGCGCTGAGATCGCTCCGCAGGTGCGCGCGCTGGTCGATGCGGGGATCCCGGTGTTCGGACATCTGGGATTCACCCCGCAGTCGGTGAACTCACTGTCCGGTCACCGCGTGCAGGGGCGCGATGATGCCGGCGCGGAGAAGATGCTGACCGATGCGGCGGCTCTCGAGCAGGCGGGCGCCTCCGCGATCGTGCTCGAGCTCGTGCCCGCCGCCGTCGCCGCGCGCGTCACGCAGACCCTGTCGGTGCCCACGATCGGCATCGGAGCCGGCCCGGAGTGCGACGGCCAGGTCCTGGTGTGGCAGGACATGGCTGGACTGTCGGGGTTCCGGGGCCGCTTCGTGAAGGCCTTCGCGGATCTGCGGGGCCAGCTCGAGGAGGCCGCGACCCAGTACCGGGACGAAGTGCGCGAGCGCTCCTACCCCGGCCCCGAGCACTCCTTCGAGTGACGGCCCCGGCTCAGGCGGACTCCCCCGCCTCCCCGGCGGGCTCTGCGAAGTCGTCCCAGGCTTCGTCGTCCTGCTCCCACTTCTCGTTGCGGCTCGCGGCCGTTCTCAGTGCCTGCTCCGCCTCCTGACGGGTGGCGTACGGGCCCATCAGCTCCGATCCCGGAGACTGACGCCCCTCCTCCACCGCGCCGGTGCTGAGGTTGTAGTAGAACTGCGTGCCTTCGCTCACGTCGGGCTCCTTCGAAGTCGGTGAGAGACTGGTGGACATGACTGTAGAGCAGGAATGGATCCGTCCAGAAGGTCGCGAGCTGCTGGTGCCCGGCACGCTCGGCCCGCGCCGCACCGTGCCCGCGCGCATCGAGCGCCCCGAGTACGTGGGCAAGGACGAGGCGGTCTCGGACAGCGGTCCGCGCGTGCAGACCCCGGACGTGATCGAGCGGGTGCGCGAGGCCTCACGGATCGCGGCGCTCGCCCTGCAGGCCGCCGGCGAGGCGGCCCGGCCCGGCGTGACCACCGATCACGTCGACGCGGTCGTCCATGACGTGCTGCTCGAGAACGGCGCCTACCCCTCGACCCTCGGCTACCTGGGGTTCGAGAAGTCCTGCTGCACGAGCCTGAACGAGGTGATCTGCCACGGCATCCCCGACTCCACGGTGATGCAGGACGGCGACATCCTGAACGTCGATGTCACTGCATTCATCCACGGCGTGCACGGGGACTGCAACGCCACCTTCCTGGTGGGTGACGTCGCACCCCGGGCGCAGGAGCTGGTGAGCATCGCCCACGACGCGATGATGCGCGGCATCAAAGCGGCCCGTCCCGGGCGCGAGGTCAACGTGATCGGGCGTGTCATCGAGAAGTTCGCGGCCCGCCACGGCTGCGAGTCCGTGCACGACTACACCGGTCACGGCATCGCCGAAGGCTTCCACAACGGCCTGATCATCCCGCACTACGACTCGGCCCCCATGTTCGACGACGTGATCGAGGAGGGCATGACCTTCACGATCGAGCCGATGCTCACGCTCGGCTCCCAGGAGTGGGAGCAGTGGGACGACGGCTGGACGATCGTGACCAGGGACCGCTCCTTCACGGCCCAGTTCGAGCACACCATGGTGATCACCGGCGAAGGCCCCGAGCTGCTGACCGTGGCCTGACCCCTCACGGACCACCCGTCTCGAAAGCCTCATCGCCGGGTACTCTGGTCCGCTGTGAGCACCGCCACGCCCGGTGCGCGTCCACTGCAGGGCGAGATTTCCCCCGCCCGGCCACGGCAACCAGGAGACACGATGAGCAAGAAGGCCTTCGGGATCGACATCGGCGGCAGCGGCATCAAGGGGGCGCCGGTCGATCTGGCCACCGGGGAGCTCACCGCGGAACGGGTCCGGATCGCCACGCCCCAGCCCTCCACCCCTGACGCTGTCGCGGAGGCGGTCGCGGAGCTGCTCAGCTCCTTCGACATCGAGAAGGGCATGCCCGTGGGCGTCACCTTCCCCGCCGTCATCAAGGCCGGCGTCGCCCAGACGGCGGCGAACGTGGACAAGTCCTGGATCGGCACGGACGTGGACGCCCTGCTGACCGAGCGCACCGGGCACGACGTGTTCGTGGTCAACGATGCCGATGCCGCCGGGATCGCCGAGGTGCAGTTCGGCGCGGCCCGGGACGTCCCCGGGGTGGCCATGGTGATCACGCTCGGCACCGGGGTGGGCAGCGCGACCTTCGTGGACGGGAAGCTGGTGCCCAACACCGAGCTGGGGCACCTGCTGCTGCACGGCGACGCCGCCGAGCGCTATATGGCCAGCTCCATCCGCGAGAAGGAGGACCTGGACTGGGAGACCTGGGGTGCCAGGCTCCAGGAATACTTCTCGCACGTCGAGTTCCTGTTCAGCCCCACGCGCATCATCGTCGGCGGCGGAGTGTCCAAGAAGCACCAGAAGTTCCTGCCGCTGCTGGACCTGAAGACTGAGATCGTGCCCGCGACGCTGCGCAACGAGGCCGGCATCGTCGGTGCCGCGGCGCTCGCACAGCTGGAGAAGAAGTCACTGGCCAAGGCAGAGAAGAAGGCCGCCAAGCAGACGGAGAAGAAGAAGAAGGCGAAGGCGGCCTCCGAGAACTGAGCGTCCTCGCCTGGATCCCGCCCGGGCCGGGCCCGTGCGGGTGGACCAGCCGGCCTGTAAGCCGGGTTCTGTGATCGGCAGCCATCCCTCTACGATCGCCGTTGCCGACGACCTCCAGCGGTCTACCCGAGGACTCGGGCCGGCGCCCTCGAACATCCTCTGTCTGA
>JAAZLF010000009.1 GCA_012799425.1 Actinomycetales bacterium
GAGCCGGAGCCGCCTCTGAGCATCGGCTTCCTCGTGATGGCCGACCCCGAGGGCAACGAGTTCTGCCTGGACTGAGCGGACGCCGACCCGGCTCTTGACGGGCTCACCGCACACCCCTACTGTATTACTCACCTAGTACAGCAACACAGGCGGTGGCTGATGCAGTTCGACAGCACCCTCCCGATCTGGTGGCAGCTCGTCACGGAGTTCTCCCGGCGCGTCGTCGTCGGTCTGTGGCCCGCCGGCACCAAGATTCCCGGCGTGCGGGGTCTCGCCGAGGAACTCGGCGTCAACCCCAACACCATCCAGCGCGCACTCTCCGAGCTCGAACGCGACGGCCTGTGCCGTTCGGAACGCACCTCCGGCAGGTTCGTCACCGAGGACACCGACCGGATCGACCAGCTGCGCGCCGAGCTCGCCGAAGGACTCGCAGACGATTTCGTCGGCCGCGCACGCGGCTTCGGACTCACCCGCTCCCAGGCGCAGCAGCTCCTCACCGACAGATGGGACCACCATGACCACCATCGCGACGACAGCCCCCGGCCCGAGGGAGCCCGAGATGACTGACCCCACGCCCTCGACGCAGCCCCTGATCATGACCTCCGGCCTGACCAAGACCTACGGGCGCACCACGGCCCTGGAGGGACTGGACCTCGAGCTCGAGGGCGGCCACATCATCGGCCTCCTCGGCGAGAACGGCTGCGGCAAGACCACGCTGCTGAAGATCCTCGCCGGCGTGATCAGCGACTACACGGGCGAGGCGCGCATCGCGGGCCTGCATCCCGGGCCGCAGTCCAAGGCGCGGGTCTCCTTCCTGCCCGACACCAGCTTCCTCCCCCACGGCGCCAGAGCCAGGTACTGCGTAGAGCTGTACGCCGACTTCTTCGAGGACTTCGATACCCAGAAGGCCCGCGAGCTGCTGCGGTTCTTCGGGCTGGACGAATCGATGCGCCTGAAGGAGATGTCCAAGGGCATGCGCGAGAAGGTGCAGATCGCGTTGGCGATGTCCCGCCGGGCAGAGGTGTTCCTGCTCGATGAGCCGATCAGCGGCGTGGACCCGGCTGCTCGCCAGGTCATCCTCGACGGGATCCTCAGCACCTTCGAGGAGGATTCGCTGCTGCTGATCTCCACCCATCTGATCCACGACCTCGAACCGATCCTCGACTCGGTCGTCATGATGCGCCACGGCTCCGTGGTGCTCGCCGGCGAAGCCGATGATCTCCGGGCCGCGCGCGGCGCGAGCCTCGATGACATCTTCAAGGAGACGTACCGATGATCACCACACTCCTCAAGCACGAGTGGCTGGCCACGCGCAGCCTGCTGGGCAGCATCGGTGCGGTGGCCGTGCTGCTGATCGCCGCGGGCACCGCCCTGACCGCCACCGGATGGCCCGGGATCTCCCTGGTGGGGATGCTCATGGTGATGGCTCCGCTGGCCGCACTCGTCCCCGCGACCCAGATCGCCCTGGCCGTCCACTACTGGCAGTCCAGCTACAGCCGCACCGGCTACTTCACCCAGTCCCTGCCGCTCAGCGGGGTCACGATCTACCTGGCGAAGCGGGCGTGGGCGCTGCTGGTCTCGCTGGTCGCCGCGCTGGCGACGGCCGGCCTGCTGATGGCCGCCTGGCCCGTGCTGGCCGGGCAGCTGGGCGGCGAGCGCAACCCGTTCTCCCTGATCCAGCAGATGTGGGACGCCGGGACGGCTGTGACCTCCACGCCCGTGCTGATCGCCGGGATCCTGCTGTTCGTGGGCCTGATCCTGATCTGGCCCATCCAGTACTTCTTCGCCGCCTCGGTGGGCAGCGAGACCCCGTTGAACCGCCTGGGCCTCGGCGGTCCCGTCGTGGTCTTCCTCGGCCTCTACCTGGCCAGCCAGGTGCTGATCTTCCTCGGGATGGTCGCGCTGCCGTGGGGCCTCACGATGGTCGACGGGCAGCTGGGGATCGAGAGCTGGTCCGTGTTCGCGGAGATCGCGGCAGGCAGCGCGAGCCGGGACGACATCATGCCCGTCGGCTTCGTGCCGATGCTGCTTCTGATCGGCGCGGTGTGCCTGCTGCGCACCGTCCATTCTTGGCGGCGGAAGATCAGCCTCGTGTGATCACGCGCCAGCGGCGCCGCCCTCTCCGCTCGGGGACAGGGTCGAATCGATGTCACCGGGCAGGAGTGCGCGCCTAATCAGCTCCGGATCAGCTGCGGATCGGCTCCGCCTCGGCCCACGCCGCCCGCTCCTGCGCCGATGGCGACCTCGGGATGCGCCCGAGCCCGTCCGGGGCGGGGATCGCCGCCAGCAGCGCCTTGGTGTACTCCTGCTGCGGCTGGTTCCACAGCTGCTCGGTGGGCCCCGTCTCGAGGATCTGGCCGCCGTACATGACCAGCGTGCTGTCGGCGATCCTGCGCACCACGGCGAGGTCGTGGGAGATGAACAGCATGCCGGCACCGACGTCGCTGATCAGAGTGCGCATCAGCTCGGCGACGCTGGTCTGCGTCGAGGCATCGAGCGCGGAGATCGGCTCGTCGGCGACCAGCAGGCGGGGCCGCGCCGCGAGTGCGCGCGCGATCGCGATGCGCTGCTTCTGGCCGCCGGAGAACTGATGGGGCATCTTCCGCAGGTCCTCGGGATCCAGGCCCACTCGTTCCATCCACTCCTGCGGGGTGGAGCCCTCGGCGCCGCGCTCCCGTGCGGTGCGGATGCCGTCGCTGATCTGCTCGCCGATGGCCCGGCGGGGGTTCAGGGAGGTCGAGGGGTCCTGGAAGACCATCTGGATGC
>JAAZLF010000079.1 GCA_012799425.1 Actinomycetales bacterium
CGATGCCCATGGTCGAGGAGCTGTGGATCCCGGTCCCGCTGCCCACGGTGCTCGTGGTGCTCGGCATCGCTGCGGGCATCCTGATCGGCATCGCAGGCGGTCTGACGGCGGCGCTGGCCAGCTCCTGGCACCGGCGCAGGGCGCGCCGGGTGCTCATGGCACGGGTGCGCGAGGTGGCCCAGCGAGAGGTGGTCGACGAGGTCGAGTCGGAGCTGGCCAGGGCCACCGGGACTGCGAGGGATCTCGCATTGGCGCACGGCTGAGCATGCAGAAGCGCCGTGTAGGATGGCTGGTCGACCGTGGCGTCGGGCCCGCACGGAGCAACACGGATCGTCTGTAAGCATTCACAGCGTGCATCGCAGCGTTCCGCCGTGCAGTCTCCGCGGGCCGCGCATTACCTGATCCGCTGCACCACCAGCAGGCATCGACCTGCAGAACTGAGGCACCTATGGGTTCTGTCGTCAAGAAGCGACGTAAGCGCATGTCCAAGAAGAAGCACCGCAAGCTGCTTCGCAAGACCCGCCACCAGCGTCGCAACAAGAAGTGATAGCTGAGTGACATGTGACGGCCCCCATCTCGACGAGATGGGGGCCGTCGCACGTCCAGGCGCTGTGCGCGCCGCCCGCGGGGTTGTGCACCCCGTCTGCGGGGTTCTGCACCCCGGCCGCGGGGCTCAGGCGCGGCCGGTCAGACGGCGCCACCAGGGACGCTTGCGCAGGGCGGCACGGAGCTGCTCGGCGTCGACCCGATACTTCGCATGGACCTTGCCGTCCACGATGATGACCGGCACGTCGTAGTCCCAGTCGGCCTGCAGCTGCGCGTCCTCGTCGATGTCCCGCACCTCCACGGTCGAGCCGACTCGGTCCGCCTCGGCCCGCACCACCGGCAGCGCGTCCTCGCACAGGTGACAGCCCTCACGGGTGAGGTACAGGACCCGAGCCTGCGGGTCGGTGGGAGAAGGGATGCGCGGGGTGGTCATGGAGCGAACCTTATCGAGGTCGGGCCAGCAGGAGCAGGGACGCCGACGGGCCGCCCGCGCAGTGCGGACGGCCCGTGCATCTCACGCGGCGCAGGGCGCCGGGGGGAGAGGGAGGATCAGGCGGCGGTGGGAGCGGTGAACTCGGCCTCGATGAGGATCTTGACGTTGTCGCCGACCATCACGCCACCGGCCTCGAGGGCCGCGTTCCAGGTGAGGCCGAACTCCTTGCGAGAGATCGTGGTCTCACCGGTGAAGCCCGAGCGGTAGACGCCGAAGGGGTCGGTGGCGGCGCCCTCGTAGGTGAAGTCCAGCTCGACCGACTTGGTGATGTCGCGGATGGTGAGGTCCCCGATGAGCTTGTCGCCCTCGACCTTGGTGGAGGTGAAGGTGATCTCCGGGAACTTCTCAGCATCGAAGAAGTCGCCGCTGCGCAGGTGGTTGTCGCGGTCCGGCTGGGCGGTGTTGATCGAGGCGGTCTTCAGCGAGGTGTTGAAGGCGAGGTTCTCGCCGCCCTCACCGACCTCGAGGGAGCCTTCGATGTCGGTGAACTGGCCGCGGGCCTTGGAGATGCCGGCGTGGCGCACGGTGAAGGCGGCGGAGGTGTGGGCGGGGTCGAGGGTCCAGGTGCCGGGGGTCAGGTCCGTCATGATGCGTCTCCTTGGAGTTGAATGGGGTGAGGTGTCCGGAAGTCGGCCACCGCGCTCTTGCTTGAAATATAAACTAAAGTCAGGGATGATGGCAAGTGTCGGAACTCCGGAAAGAGGACAACGTGACGCATGACACGACAGGAACAGTATCGAACGATCAGGCTTCGACGCCTGAGGAGTTCTGGCTGACATCGACGGAACAGCTCGCCTGGCGCACCTACCTGTACGCCACCACGCTGCTGAGCGACAGGTTCAGCGAGGCGCTCCAGGCCGATCCCGAGGTCGACCTGACCCTCGGCGAGTACGAGATCCTGGTGCGGCTGTCCGAGGCGGAGAACAAATTCCTGCGCATGTCCGAGCTGGCCGACCAGGTCGTCCACTCCCGCTCGCGCCTGACCCACACCATCACCCGCATGGAGAAGCGCGGGCTGGTCGAGCGGGTGCGCTGCACTGGCGACGGTCGCGGCCGCCAGGCCCAGCTGACCGACGCGGGCGCGGCCATGCTCGAGCGTGCCGCCCCCACGCACGTGCGCTCGGTGCGCGAGCAGCTGCTGGACGTCATCGGCCACGACGACCTCCTCGAGCTCGGCCGCATCCTGTCCAAGACGCTCGATGACGACGCCCCCGTCGCCGTCGGATGTCCGGCACCTCACCAGAGCGCCCCCGCACCCCGCTGATCCGGAGGTTCGATTGGTACCGTGAGGCCGCTCGGGTGTGATCCCGCAGCGCGACAGCGAAAGAGGACACCACAGCCATGACCACCACCACGGTCCACCTCGTCCGCCACGGCGAGGTGCACAACCCCGAGCGGGTCCTGTACGGACGCCGCCCCGGGTACCGGCTGAGCGACCGAGGTGAGCAGATGGCCGCACTGGTCGGCGAACACCTCGCCGAGGCGGATATCGCCGTGGTCCGCTCCTCCCCGCTGCTGCGCGCACAGCAGACCGCCGCCCCGATCGCCGCCCCGCACGGGCTGGACGTCACCACCGACCAGCGCATCATCGAATCGGGCAACCATTTCGAGGGCCATCGGATGGGCCACGGCGAGGCGAAGCTGAGCGATCCGCGCAACTGGCGCTGGTTCATGAACCCCTTCCGTCCCTCCTGGGGCGAGCCCTACCACGAGCAGGTCGCACGCGTCACCTCCGTCGTGCACGAGGTGCGCGCCGAGGCCGAGGGCCGCGAGGCGGTGCTGGTGCTCCACCAGCTGCCGATCTGGGTGACCCGCCGCAGCGCCGAGGGCAAGCCCCTGTTCCACGACCCCCGCCACCGCGAGTGCGGACTGTGCTCGGTCACCAGCCTCCGTTTCGTGGGCCCGCACCTCGCCGACGTCAGCTACGCCGAGCCCGCCGCCGCGCTGTACGCCGGGGCGGTCGACGCCACCGGAGGCAAGCTCACGTGAGCGCCCGGACCACACGGCCGGGCATGCCGGCGCTGACTCGACGGTCCCTGCTGGGCGCCGCCGGAGGAACCACCGCAGCGCTGCTGCTGGCCGCCTGCGGGACCGACACCGGAGACCGCTACGCCTCCGGGGACTCCGGCTACGTCTCCGGCAGCGGTGTGTCCACCGAGATCCCGGCCGCTGACCGCGCCGAGCCGCTCGAGTTCTCCGGCACCTCCTATGACGATGAGGACCTCTCCGCCGCCGATCTGCGCGGAGAGGTGCTGGTGCTGAACGTCTGGTACGCCTCCTGCCCGCCCTGCCGCAAGGAGGCCCCCGACCTCCAGGCGATTCACGAGGAGTACCTCGAGCAGGGCGTCGCCTTCCTCGGCGTCAACGTGCGGGACGCCGCAGGGCCGGCGCAGGCCTTCGAGCAGAGCTACGGGATCACCTACCCCTCGCTGCCCGATCCGGACGCCGAGATCATGTACGCGCTGCGCGGCCAGGTCGCACCCAACGCCGTCCCCTCCACCCTGGTGGTCGACCGCGAGGGCCGGGTCGCCGCGCGCATCTCCGGCGCCGCGGACCCCTCGGTGCTGCGCGCGATGATCGACGCGGTGGTCGCCGAATGATCCTCGCCGAAGCCGGATCCGCGTTCCAGGCCACCGCGATGTCCGGCTCGCTGCTGCTGGCAGTGGCCGTCGCCGCCGCCGCCGGACTGGTCGCCTTCCTCTCGCCCTGCGTGCTGCCCGTCGTCCCCGGCTACCTCGGGTACGTCTCCGGGCTCGCGGGCCAGAGCGCCGTCGGCCCCGGCGGAGCCGCTGGCAAGCGCGCTCGGCCCGCCACCGGGCGGATGCTCGCCGGCAGTGCGCTGTTCGTCAGCGGCTTCGCGGTGGTTTTCATGATCCTGGGCGGCTTCGCCGGAGCGCTGGGATACCTGCTCCAGGAGCACGCGGTGTGGATCAACCGCATCGCGGGCGCGATCGTGATCCTGATGGGCCTGCTGTTCATGGGCGTCTTCCCGAGCCTGACGGCCACCCGCCCCGCCTCCTCGAAGCGGCCCGACGCCGGCCTGATCGGTGCGCCGCTGATGGGGGTGATCTTCGGGCTCAGCTGGACCCCCTGCATCGGCCCCACCTACGCCGCCATCATCGCCCTGTCCCTCGACGGAGGAGGCGACGGCGCGGCGATCCGAGGGGCTGTGCTGGCCCTGGCCTACTCGCTCGGCCTGGGCATCCCCTTCGTGGTCTTCGCGCTGCTGTTCGACCGGGCACTGGGCCTGAGCAAGAAGCTCGCGGCGCACCGCCGCACCATCGGGCTGCTGTCCGGGGCGCTGCTGATCGCGATCGGCGTGCTGCTGATGACCGGGGTGTGGGCGACATGGATGGGCGAGCTGCAGGGCCTGATCGGGAACTTCGAGCCGGTGGTGTGATGAACGACGAGAACACGACCCCGAGCGGCGAGGACACGGGCCCCGCCCCCGGGTCCAGCGGCTCCTGGAGCAGCAAGCCCGAGGTCGACGGCACCGCGCCGGTCACGCACCCCGGTCTGGGCGTGAGGGGCACCCTGCTGTTCCTGTGGCGCCAGCTGACCAGCATGCAGACCGCGCTGATCCTGCTGATGCTGCTGGCGATCGCCGCCGTGCCCGGCTCGCTGTACCCGCAGCGCAGCGTGAACCCGGCCCTGACCGACCAGTTCCTCGAGGAGAACGGCCGGTGGGGAGAGATCCTCGACGCGCTGGGCTTCTTCAACGTCTTCTCCTCGCCCTGGTTCTCGGCGATCTACCTGCTGCTGTTCATCTCGCTGATCGGCTGCATCGTGCCGCGCGTGGGCGTGCACCTGCGCCAGCTGCGCGCCAGACCGCCGCGCACCCCCTCCCGGCTGACCCGCTTCGCCGGCCACACCCGCATCGAGCTGCCCGGCGCCGATCCGAACGCACTCATCGAGCAGGCGCACCGTGCGCTGCGCCGCTCCCGCTACCGCACCGAGGTGCGTGAGGAGAAGGCCTCGCGCTCCGTCAGCGCCGAGCGGGGGCTGCTGCGCGAGACCGGGAACCTCGCCTTCCACATCGCCCTGGTCGGCGTGCTCGTGTGCATCGCGGGAGGCCAGCTGACCAGCTACCGCGGCCAGATCACCGTGGTCGAGGGGTCCGGATTCTCGAACTCGCTGACCCAGTACGACTCCTTCGAGTCCGGCACCTGGTTCGACGAGACCCGGATGCCGCCCTTCCGCTTCACGCTCGAGGACTTCCGCGCCACGTACGTCCAGCCCGGTGAGAGCGGCAACGTGGGCGAGCCCCGCTCGTTCGAGGCCGATGTGCTGGTGACCACCCCCGGCCAGGAACAGCAGTCCCAGACCCTCCAGGTCAACAAGCCCCTCCACGTCGACGGGGCCTCGATGTATCTGCTGGGCAACGGCTACGCCCCCGAGGTCACCGTCACCGATCCCGAGGGGACCGTGGTCGCCGAAGGGCCGATCATCACCGTCCCGCTGGGTGACATGGGCTACTCCTCGCAGCTGGTGATCAAGGCCCCGGACGCGCGCCCCGAGCAGACCGCGGTGGTCGGCTTCTTCCTGCCCACCGGCACCATCGACGACCAGGGCCCGCGCTCGCTCTACCCCGATGCGCTGGACCCGCAGCTCGCGCTGACCGTCCACCAGGGCGACCTGGGGCTGGACGACGGCATTCCACAGAACGCCTACGAGGTGGACGTCAGCACCCTCACCCCTGTCGTGGGGGAGGACGGCGACCCGGTGCTGATCCGCCTCTATCCCGGGCAGGAGTATTCTCTGCCCGACGGCACCAGCGTCAGCTTCGACGGACTGCGCCGCTATGCGGCCTTCGACGTGGCCCATGACCCGTTCGAACGCTGGGTGCTGGTCAGCTCGCTGGTCGCCGTCGGCGGACTGATCCTCTCCCTGTTCGTCCCGCGCCGACGGGTGTGGGTGCGGGTGCGCGCCGCCGAGGGCGGTGCGGTGCTCGAGGTCGCCGGGCTGGCGCGCAGCGACGACCCGATGCTCGAGGACGACGTGAAGGCTCTGGCCACGAAGCTCTCGACCACGCAGGATGGTCCCCCGGACACGGAGCCCGGTCAGGACCGTGGAGGGCCCTCACGGGGGCCGGAAGACACCTCTGAAGGAAGTGCACAGTGATCAATGAGCAGCTCGCGGAGCTCTCGAATCTCGCGCTCGTGGTGGCGATCGTCCTCTACGTGCTGGCGATGTTCGGCTTCTCCGCCGATCTCGCCTCGATCTCCCAGCGGCGCGCCGACCAGCGCCTCGCCGCGCAGGAGGCGGAGGAATCCCAGCGGGTCCTGCACGGCGCGGGCGGCGGCAGCGCGGTCGAGGCGGATGGCTTCCTGACCGGATCCGACGGCACGGGCGAGAGCGCCCGCGGCACGATGACCGCGCAGAAGTTCGCCTTCCTGCTGTCGATCGCCGCGACCGCCCTGCACGTGGTGGGCGTGCTGGCCCGTGCGGGCGCCACCCAGCGGGTGCCGTGGGCGAACATGTACGAGTTCGCGACCACCAGCACCGCGCTCGTGATGGTCGCGTTCCTGGTGTTCTCCATCAAGCGCGCGGAGCTGCGGACGCTGGGCACCTTCGTGGTCAGCCCGGTGCTGCTGGTGCTGCTGCTCGCCCAGACCTTCTGGATCGTGCCCGCCGCTGCGCTGACTCCCAGCCTGCAGAACTCCCACTGGCTGATCATCCACATCGGCATCGCGATCATCGCCACCGCCCTGTCCATCCTCGGCGCAGTGGTCGCCACGCTGCAGCTGCTGCAGGCGCGCCATGAGCGTGCACTGGTGGAGCTCGTCGCCGCGGGGGAGGAGCATCCCGAGCACTGGGGCCGCTTCGGCCACGTGCTGGATCGCCTGCCTTCCTCGACGGTGCTGGAGTCGCTGAGCTTCCGCATCCACTCCATCGCCTTCGTGTGCTGGACCTTCACGCTGATCTTCGGCGCGATCTGGGCGCGCGAGGCGTGGGGCCGCTTCTGGGGCTGGGATCCCAAGGAGGTGTGGACCTTCATCATCTGGGTGATCTACGCGGCCTACCTGCATGCCCGGGCGACCGGCGGCTTCCGCGGCAGCCGTGCCGCAGGGCTCGCGCTCGCGGGCTTCGTGGCCGTGGTGTTCAACTACACCGTCGTCAACACCGTGATCAACGGCCTGCATTCCTACTCGGGGCTCTGAGGCCCGAGCCTGCGTGCAGGCACCGACCGCACGCGCAGGCCACCGATCACACGCGCAAGCATCGACCGCACGCGCAGGCACCGACCACAGCGGCCCGGGACGGTTCTTCCTCCGCCCCGGGCCGCTGCTGTGCGTCGTGGTGAGACCCTCGGCGGGTGGGCCGGTGCTCAGGAGCTGCGGTCGTCGCCGTCCTGGCCGGAGCTCGTGCCGTCGGTATCGTCGTCCTGGTCCCGCTGCCGCTTCTCCCGGCGCTCGCGGCGGATGTCCTCGTCGAGCTTGCGCAGGAAGTCGGGATCCTCGTCCGGGGCGAGCGGCCCCTGGCGACGGGGGCGACCGTGCCCCTCGGGCGAGGCGCGGTCCTTGCCCACGAACAGCCAGGTGATGGGTCCCACCCAGGGGATCAGCACGATCAGCACGATCCAGGCCCACTTGGGCAGGCCGCGGATCTTGTCATCCTCGGTCTGCACGCAGTCGGCGAGCGCGAAGACCGTCAGGGCGATGGAGAGAACTGCAATGATGCCGCGAGCCATGGCCGAAGTGTAGGCAACGCACCTGATCGCCGTGTGAGGACCGCCGCAGAGCCCGGGCACAGATCAGCGAACTACCCTGGGGCCATGCGCCAATTCCTGCTCTACGCCGTCATCCGTCTGGGCCTGTGGGTCCTGATCTGGTGGCTGCTCACCCTGCTGGACGTCGGGCTGATGCTGGCCGGCGTGCTGGCGGCGTTCCTCGCCATGCTGATCTCGATCCTGTTCCTGGACAAGCTGCGCGGCGCCGCGGCGATGCGCTGGAAGGACGCGAACGAGCGTCGTGCCCAGCGCCGCGAGGAGGAGACCGACGAGGACGCGGAGTTCGAGGACTCCCTGCTCGACAGCCCGGAGGGCCCGCAGGTCGAGGGCGAGGATGCCGCCCCGGAGGATCCGCTCGGCGAGAGCCTCGAGGGGGAGGACGATCCCGCGGGGCCCGGACGGCTGCCGGAGCTCGACGGCGCCGATCCCGACGGTTCGGGGCCCGGCGGGCCCGAGAACGTCAGAGGATCAGACCGATGAGCAGCAGCACGGAGTAGACCAGCTCGAGGCGCCCAGTCGCACCGAGCACGGGGATCAGATCCCGGCCCTGCGCACCCCCCAGCACGGACCGCACGGGACCGATCGCGAGAGGCAGTGCGAGCAACACCAGTGCCGCCGGCAGCTGCGCCACGATCACCGGCACCATCAGTGCGAAGGGGACCAGCAGCGTCGCGGCGTAGAGCAGCCGGGTGCCGCGCTCGCCCAGCCGCACGGCCAGGGTGCGCTTCCCGGCGAGGACATCGGTGGGGATGTCGCGCAGGTTGTTGGTGAGCATCAGCGCCACCGCGAGCAGGCCGATCGCGATCGAGGCCAGCAGCGCCGCCCAGGAGGGCTGCAGGGTGATCGCGTACGCGGTGCCGTTGACGGCGACGAGGCCGAAGAACACGAACACGAACAGCTCGCCGAGCCCCAGATAGCCGTAGGGCTTTTTCCCTCCGGTGTAGAACCAGGCGGCGGCGATCGCGGCGGCACCGACCGCCAGCGCCCACCAGATCTGCGCCAGGGCGATCAGCGCCAGCCCGAAGAGCCCGCCGAGGGCGAGGGAGAGGATCGCGGCCCGCTTCACCGTGGCCGGGGCGGCGGCCCGGGAGCCGGTCAGGCGGAAGGGGCCCACGCGGTCGTCGTCGGTGCCGCGGATTCCGTCGGAGTAGTCGTTGGCGTAGTTCACGCCGATCTGCAGGCAGAAGGACACCGCGAGGGCGAGCAGCGCCCGCGGGGCCACCAGCGCCCAGTCCACGTCCCCGTGCACGTTCCCCAGCTGCCAGACGGCCGCACCGGTGCCGGCCGCGACGGGGGCGAAGGCCGCCGGGAGGGTGCGGGGACGGGCGCCCTGCACCCACTGCGACAGGCTGGCCATCGTGCTCCTCGAGGATCGTGTTCGGTGCCGCGCCGCGCGACGGCCCCCACGAGGATACGTCGGGGCCGGAGCCCAGGGCCCTCCAGTGGTCGACGGCACGCCCGAGCCCCGCAGTGGTCGAGCGCACAGCGGGCGCCCTCGCCTCCCGCAGCGGGCCCGACCCTCGCTTCCCGGAGCGGCCCCCTCCCTCGCCCGAGCGTTGCGCAGTGGGCGTTCTGATCCTCCATAGCGCCGATTACGCAACGGTGGGGTGGGTAGGGCTGTGCTTCCTGGCCTGGGCTTGGCGAGCGTTGCGCAGTGGGCGTTCTGATCCTCCATAGCGCCGA
>JAAZLF010000080.1 GCA_012799425.1 Actinomycetales bacterium
GCCACTGCGACGTCGAGCATCCCGGTGCCCACGAATCCGGCATGCAGCGGTTCGTGGCCGGAGCCGCCGCCGGAGACGAGGCCCACCTTGTCGCTCGCGCGCTGGCGGCGGGTGACGTAGCGGTGCTCGTCCTCGAGCGCGAGCATCAGGGGATTGCTCAGCACGAGACCCTCGAGCGCCTCGGGGACCACGTTCTCGGGGTCGTTGACGATGGTGCGGCGCATGGGCGCTCCTTCCAGGCGGGGCAGGTGCCTCCGACGCTACCGCGAGACAGTACTCTGCAGTGATGCACACCACTATGGGCCGGCGCCGGTCGCGTCTGCTCGCGATCCTCTCCGGCCTGCTGCTGATGGTGATCGCGGGGGTGCCTGCAGCGCATGCGTGCGACTGCATGGGGTACGACTTCGAGGAGGCGGTCGAGGCCGCGGACCTGATCGCGGACGTCACGATCGAGGACGAGATCTCGGACGACTCCGGGGAGGTCACCTACTTCGCGGTGGTCGAGACGGTGTGGAAGGGCGAGGAGTCCCGCACCATCGAGTTCACCACCCACGAGCAGACCGCCTCCTGCGGGCTGGGCCGGATCGAGGCGGGCACGAGCCTGCTGGTCTGGGCTTCCGGGGCCGACGGCTCGTACAGCAGCACCTGGTGCGCGCTGCCGATGGACGGCGGCCCCGAGGACCGGGAGCGTCTGACCGGGATGCTGGGAGAGCCGGCCGATCTCACCGGTCAGCCGGTCCCCGAGGCCGGGGAGCCGGGCGGCCCTCCGGAGCAGTCCGTACCGGTGTGGGCGGTCTCCGCGGTCGTCATCGCGGGGCTGGGGCTGTTCGTCGCGATGGTGATGGCGGCCGTGATCGTGGTCGCCTGGCGGATCGGGAAGCGCCGACGAACCTGAGGATCTCACCCCAAGGCCCTCCCTCGTGGCTGTGACCTGCGCACCGGGTGTTCACCTGGTGTCCATGGAACCCGTCGGACGATCGCGTACGGTGCCGCTCATGCGACTTCTCCTGATCCGTCACGGCCAGACCCCCAGCAACGTCAACGGCATCCTCGACACCGGATATCCGGGCCCGGGGCTGACCGCGCTGGGCCGCCGGCAGGCGCAGGCGGTGCCCGGTGCGCTGCAGCACGAGACGATCGCGGGACTGCATGTCTCGCGCCTGCTGCGCACGCATGAGACCGCGGCCCCGCTGGCCGCCGCGCTGGGGATGAGTCCGCGCCTGACCGAGGGGCTCGAGGAGATCCAGGCCGGTGACGTGGAGCTGCGGCGCGACGAGGACTCGGTCGATGCCTACCAGCAGAACCAGGCGCTGTGGAGCGGCGACGAGCTCGACGGCGGCCTGCCCGGCGGCGAGTCCGGCCATGAGTTCCTCGAGCGGTACACCGGTGCGCTGCGGCACATCGCCTCGCTGCACGCGCAGGATGCGACGGTCGCGGTGGTCAGCCACGGCGCGGCGATCCGGGTGTTCGCCTCGCTCGCGGCGCGGCTCGGCCCGGCCACGCGCCATGACCGCCCGCTGTTCAACACCGGCATGGTCA
>JAAZLF010000010.1 GCA_012799425.1 Actinomycetales bacterium
GAGTGGGCCGCGGCAGGGCGCCGGGCCAGGGTCCTTCGCGCCGTGCGGGCTTCTCGCTGCGCCAGGGCACGAGGATCGCCTCCTCGGCGAGCAGTCGCCCGCCGACGAGGACGGGGACCTGCACCGCCTCCTCCCCGGCGAGGCCCTGGGCACGGGCGAGGGCGCGGGAGGCGCGCTGGGCCGCTTCCCCGGCGCTGCCCCACAGCGCGGGGGCGTTCTCCCCGGCCGAGGCCAGCTGCAGCGGGTGCAGTCCGATCCGGGTGATCGCGCCGGTCGCGGGCCCCCCGAGCCGTGCGCGGGTGATCCAGCCATCGCACTGCCAGCGGATGCGGTCCACGACGTCGGCGACCGTGAGCGCGCCATCGTGCCGCCAGGTGCGCTCCATCTCCTCGCCGCCCTCGGTGCGGGCCACGATGCGCAGCCGGGTGCACACCAGGCCCCGTTCGACCAGCATGGTGTGCAGCTGCTCGGCCAACGGGCGGGCGATGAACGCCGCCTGGTCGGTGCGCACCAGCGGGGTCTCCAGCGTGCTCTCGGCGAGGATCGGCTGGGTGGGGTGATGGGCCGCGGGCGGGGCGGGCTCCTGGCCGCGGGCCAGCAGGTGCAGGGTCGCGACGTCGGGCCCGAAACGGTCGGCGACCGCGGCTGACGGGAGCGTGGCGAGGTCCCCGAGCGTGGCGATGCCGAGCCGCTGCAGCAGGTCGACGGTCTCGGCGAGGTCCAGCCGCCGCTCGGGGCGGGTGGCCGAGGGCTGGCCGCGGTGTCCCCACCCGGGGCCGACGGGCGCGCTGCGCAGGGCCGTGATCGGGTGTGGGGCGAGGTAGTCGGCGCTGCGGCCCGTGCGCACGATCCGTCCGTGCGGGGAGGCGAGCAGCGCGGCGAAGGGACCGTCGGCGATGCCGACGGCGCAGTCCCAGCCGGTGAGCTCGGCGACCGCATCGAGGATCCGTTCGGCGAGGGCCTCCTCGCCGCCCTGGTGGCGGGCCGGGCCGCGGGCCGACATCAGCAGCACCCCGGGGCGCAGCACGTCCACCCCGGCGGCGATCGTGTCCACCGCGGCCGCGACCAGCTCGAACAGGGAGGATTCGTGCTCTCTGTCCGCCTCCAGCACGAGCGCCTCCGGGCAGGCGGCACGAGCGGCACGGCGCTTCATCCCTGGCAGCACCCCGGCGTCCCGTGCGGCGGCACCGACGTGGGTGACACGCTGCTGGTCGAGCAGGATCACGGGGGCGGTCGCGGGGTCGAGCACGCCCGAACCCTCAACCTCACCCTCATCTTGAGGTTGAGAGTTCTTCTCGGTGTGCCGCTGGCGCCGATCGAGCGCGGCGAGCAGCGGCCAGTCCGGCACGGTGACGGCGACGGTACGAGTGGCGGAGCCCATCAGCCGGCCCTCCGCACGGGACGGAGCAGGCGCACGGGCTCCGTGCTCGGAAGGCTCTCCCGGGACTGCGGAGCATCCGCGACCATGCCGCCGACCTGCGGCAGCAGCACCTCGACGGCACGGCGCCCCGCGATCCCCCGACCCTCGGAGGTGACCTCGAGCCGCCTCCTGCGCACCCTCCCCG
Source organism: Actinomycetales bacterium (assembly GCA_012799425.1). Classification (GTDB taxonomy): domain Bacteria; phylum Actinomycetota; class Actinomycetes; order Actinomycetales; family Dermabacteraceae; genus Brachybacterium. The sequence goes on from JAAZLF010000010.1 coordinate 1,566, forward strand.
ACCCCTGCCCGAGCCCTGCCCACCCCTGGGTGGTGGCGCGCAGGGTGAGGTCGGCGCGGCCCGGAGGGGCGGCCGCGAGGACCAGGGTGTCCGCGGTGCGGGCGCGGCCCAGGAGGCTGCGCCAGAGCACGGGGGCGAGGTCCAGGTCGGGGCCGAGCACGAGCACCCCCAGGCCATCGGCGAGAGCGGAGAGGACCTGGGGTCGCTGATCCCCGCCGGCCGGAGCGAGGGCGAGGCGGCAGGGGTCCAGGCCTGCGTCCAGCGCGGAGCGCAGTCCCAGATCGGGCATGCCGGCGATCGCGCACCAGGAGTCCTCCCCCGCTGCGGCGACGGCGAGGGACAGCAGCAGCGAAGTGGTCGCGGAGCCCTCGATCGCGACGGAGCTGCCAGCACGCAGACTGCCGCGCGGGAACAGTGCCTGAAGCGGCCCGGGCACCGGCAGGCGCATGCCGAGACCGTCATCGGCGGAGCCCTCGGAAGAGATCTCCGACGGCCGCAGTGCAGTGCGGTCGATCCGGCCGCCCCAGCGGGCGGCGGAGCGCTCGGCGACGCCCAGCGCGGCCCGAGCCCGGGACAGGCGCTGCTCGCGATCCTCCAGCTGGAGAGCTGTGTTCATCGCGCATCCTCCTCCCGCTCCATCCGCTATGTTCGCACACGTGTTCGAACAGGGATTCGAACTGTACGCCCTGCCCGACTGTCGTTCAAGAAGCCCTGGTGGCGACTTCGAACACGTGTACGAAGCTTCTCGGAGGGGTCTGACACTCCAGGAGAGACGAGCGGATGAGGCAGGATCATCGAATGGATCTCGAGCGATGTGTGTTCCATGCCCGGACGTCCCAGAACTCTGCGAGCGAGGAGCTGCGCCCCCTGAGCGCGCTCGAGCACTCCGATCCCCGAGCGTTCGCTCTGGCGATCGCCAAGTACGATGACACCCCGGAGCGCCAGCGCCTGCGCGAGACGTGGATCCCTGCTCTCGAGGCGCGGTGGACGGAGGCGATCTTCTTCTCCCCCGTCCGGCCTCACGCGATCTGGCGGGCCTGGCGGGACATAGCCGGGGTTGAGCTGCCCTCGCAGGAGTTCTGGGCGGTCCCCGTCGAGGCGATGGGGTCCGCAGTCATCCTCGATCGGCACCTGAGCAGGAGCGGGGATCCGATCGACGCGGCCGAGGTCCAGCGGCTCGATGCACGCACGTATCGTTCAGCGGCGCGCACGACAGCACGGAGCGAGAAGTGGATCGCCGAGCTGTCCGCTGCAGGCAAGCGCGGGGCGTGGTTCCACGGCACGCCGCACGTGCTGACGCGCGGCCCGGTGCCGTTGGCTTCGGCCA
>JAAZLF010000081.1 GCA_012799425.1 Actinomycetales bacterium
GCACGGTTCATCGCGGGATCCGGCTTGCGCGCATACCCGTCCGGAGCGCAGACCATGTCATCGACTCCCAGGCCGAGGGAGTCGAGCAGAGACGCGGCGCTGGCGCGCTCGCGGTGTGTCGCGACGAGGTTCAGCCCGCCCCGCTCCCTCACTGCGGAGAGCAGCTCGCGCGCACCCGGCATCACGGGCGGCGGGTTCTCGCGCCAGTCCCGCTTCGTCTGCTCGTACGCGCTGCGCAGGCGTCGCTCGGGAACGCCATGTCGGGCGGCCAGGGTGCTGATCGCGTGCGAGCTCGACAGACGTGTCAGCATCGCGACCTCATGGAGCAGCTCGGGGCCCGGCCGCGGCTCCAGCACCGCGGCCAGGGCGCGATCCACATCGGGATAGGTGTCCGCCAGGGTTCCGCCGAGGTCCCAGATCAGTGCGCGCATGCTCGCCATTCTGACAGCCGGGGAGGAGGCGGTGGCACTGCTCACGTCCACGCAGGGTGCGCCCTGGAATAGGGGGTCGCTCCCCCTCGTTGAACAGGACGTCACCCGCGCCGCGCACCCGCGGCCCGTCGCCCTGGAGGTCATGTTGGATCCGACGACCCTGTTCAGCTACGAGCGTCATGTCGATTCGCGCGAGCTGCGCGGCCGGACTCTGCTCGTCACCCTCGGTGCCTATACCGACGCCGGCGACGCCCAGGAGCTCGTGGACGATCAGCTGCTGAACACGCTCGAGAACCGCGTGGTGGGTCGCCTCGACATGGATCAGGTCTACGACTACGCCGGCCGCCGTCCGGAGGTCACGCTGCAGCTGGACCATTTCACGGAGTACGAAAAGCCGGAGATCCTCCTGCACGAGGTGACCGCGCTCGACGGCGAGACGTTCTTCCTGCTCACCGGCCCCGAGCCCTCCTTCCAATGGGAGCGGGTCGCCAGTGCCCTGCGCATCGTGGTCGAGCAGCTCGGGATCGAGCGGACGCTGCTGCTGCAGGGCTTCCCCGCACCGGTCCCCCACACTCGCGAGCTTCCGGTGACGCGCTTCGCCGGGGACCCGGAGTCGATCGCGGTGCGCCGCACCATGCCGGGGACTTTCCGGCTGCGCGCGCCCTTCACCGCTCTGCTGACGATGCGCCTGGCCGAGGGCGGGCACGAGGTGGTGGGCCTGACCGTGCACGTCCCCCAGTACCTCCACGAGATGACCTACCCCGATGCGGCGATCGCCCTGCTCGGTGCGATCACCGAGGAGCACGGCCCGCAGGTCCCGCTCGAGGCCCTCGAGGCGCAGGCGGGGCCGGTGCGCGAGGCGGTCGCGGCACAGATCGAGGGCCAGCCGCAGCTGCAGGAGATGGTCGACGGGCTCGAGAACCGCTTCGACCGGATGATCACCTCCGGCGCGGGTGCGGAGGTTCCCACCGCCGACGCGATCGCAGCCGAGGTCGAGGAGTACCTCGCCAGCTTCGAGGAGGACGGTGACGGCCCCCAGGAGGAGGACCCCGGGAGCCCCGAGGGCCCGGGCTCGCCGAGCCTCTGAGGGCGCCTCGTCAGCGCAGCACGACCTGCTCGTCGATACGCTCCACGGGCAGGTTCGGGTCGACCACGGCGGTGACCTGGATCCCGGTGAGGGTGACGTTCCCGCACAGAGTGGTCATGAAGGCGGTGTCGGCGGCATCCTGCCCGGTCGCGATCCGCACCATCGAGGAGCGCGGCGCCAGGTGCGTCGCATCGACCACACGCCAGCCGCCCTCGAACAGAGCCTCGACCACCAGGTGGAAATCCATCGGGGCGAGCCCCGGAGCGTAGACCGAGGAGCAGCGGGCCGGGATACCGCCCGCACGCAGCAGCGTCGCGGTCAGATGCGCATAGTCGCGGCACACCCCCTGGCGCGCCACGTAGGTGGACCGGGCGGAATCCGTGATCGTGCTCGAGCCGGGCACGTAATCGAGATGCTCGTGGACCCAGGCGACCACGGCATCGGCGGCCTCAGCACCCTCGAGATCACCCACGATCTCCGCCGCGATCCTCTCGAACTCGTCGACCTCGCAGTAGCGAGAGGGCCGCAGATGCATCACCGCATCGGACTCCTCGCTGCTCGGTGCTTCGGCGGCGCGCACCCCCGAGGCCTCGTAGAGGATCTCCACCGGCCCCTCGGGCAGCCCGTGCACCAGATGCAGACGGCTGCCGAACCGATCCCGGGTCTCGGTCACGGGATGGGCGATGCCGCCGGCCAGGACACTCAGCTCCTCCCGGGCCGTCGGTGCATCGGATACCGCGACCAGCAGGGCGATGTCCGTCCCCTCGGTGACGTCCACTCTCATCCATGCGCGCACGTGCCTGTCCATGCCACCAGTGTCCTGCACTCCCCCCCGTGTCCTGCACTCCCCCGCCTTTGCTGCGGAGTGATCGCGGACATAGGCTTGTGAGCCAGCTGACAGCAGCTCCGACCCTGCCGGAGAACCTCCGTCGCGTCGCGGAGATCGGCGTCACCGCGGTGGTCGGGCTGCTGGCGACAACGCTCAGTCCTCTCACCTGCCCACCCTCACCACAAGGAGCCCTCCGTGCCGGACACCACCCCCAGACCGCTCGGCGTCGCCCTGATCGGCTATGCCTTCATGGGGCGCGCCCACTCCCAGGCCTGGCGCACCGTTCCCGCCGCCTTCGACGTGCCCGAGACCGCGCGGAAGGTGATCGTGGGCCGCGACGAGCAGGCCGTCGCCGAGGCCGCCCGCCGACTGGACTGGGAGGAGCACGCCACCGACTGGCGCGAGGTGATCGCCCGCGATGACATCGACATCGTCGACATCTGCACCCCGGGCTTCCTGCACGCCGAGATCGCGATCGCCGCGCTCGAGGCCGGCAAGCACGTGCTGTGCGAGAAGCCTCTGGCCAACGACACCGCAGAAGCCGAGGCGATGGTCGAGGCCGCACGCGCGGCCACCGCCCGGGGCCAGGTCGCCGCCCTCGGGTTCACCTATCGCCGTGTACCGGCACTGGCCCTGGCCAAGCAGTTCGTCGACGCCGGACGCCTGGGCACCATCCGGCAGGCGAAGGCCGCCTATCTGCAGGACTGGCTCGTGGACGCGCAGGCGCCGATGAGCTGGAGGCTGCGGAAGGAGACCGCCGGCTCCGGTGCGCTCGGAGACATCGGTTCGCACGCCATCGACCAGATCCAGCACCTCACCGGTCAGCAGGTGCGCGCGGTCAGGGGCCGGCTGGCCACGATGGTGCCCGAGCGCCCCGGGGACGACGGACCGGAGCCGGTCACGGTGGACGACGCGGCCTGGGCGAACCTCGAGCTCGATGGCGGAGCCATCGCATCCGTCGAGGTCTCCCGTATGGCCACCGGCGCGAAGAACAGCCTGCGCATCGAGCTGTTCGGCAGCGAGGGAGCGCTGCGCTTCGACCTCGAGAACCCCAACGAGCTCTGGTTCCTCGACGCCACCGCGCCGGTCGCCGAGCAGGGCTACTCCCGTGTGCTGGTCACCGAGCCCGAGCACCCCTACCTCGAGGCCTGGTGGCCGCAGGGCCACGTGCTGGGCTGGGAGAACGCCTTCACCCACCAGGCGCGGGATCTGCTGCTGGCGATCCGCGACGGGGACGAGCACCGTTTCTCCCCCGACTTCGCCGAGGGCCTCGCACTGCAGCGCGTGCTCGACGCGATCATCGATTCCGACGCCGCTGACGGCATCACCATCACCCTCTGAGAAGGAGCACCACCGATATGTCTCACCCGCACACCCTGTTCACCGGCCAGTGGGCCGATCTCACCCTCGACGAGGTCGCCGAGCTCGCGGCCGGCTGGGGATACGACGGTCTCGAGATCGCCGTCTCCGGCGAGCATCTGGACGCCTCCCGCTGGGACGATGACGACTACATCGCGGACCGTCTGGGGGTTCTCGAGAAGCACGGGCTGAAGAGCTGGGCCATCTCCAACCACCTCAAAGGTCAGGCGATCTGCGACGATCCGATCGACTTCCGCCACGAGGCGATCGTAGGTTCCGCCGTCTGGGGTGACGGCGACCCCGAGGGCGTGCGCCAGCGCGCCGCAGAGGACATGAAGAACACCGCGCGTCTGGCCCAGAAGCTCGGGGTCGAGACCGTCATCGGCTTCACCGGCTCGAAGATCTGGAAGTA
>JAAZLF010000082.1 GCA_012799425.1 Actinomycetales bacterium
CGTCCCGGCACCGGCCGTGCCCGCCGGCGGCGAATTCATCGACTGGGTGCCGGGCGTGGGACGCACCGCGCCGGAGATCGCACAGACCGCCGCCCGTCGCGCCACCGAGGCGCCTCGCCCGGAGCAGGCGTATCCGCAGGTCCACATGGCAGCGCGTCCCCCCGCGCCGAGCACCGGCTCCCGGCCCGCACGGATAGCTCCTCCCGCACCGACATCCTCTCCAGCGCCGCACGCCGGCACCTCGCCTCCGGCGGCGCCCTCCCCTGCGCGGGCGGCGGCGCAGCCGGCGCACCCACCCCGACCGGTGACCGGTGCTGCACCCCCGCGAGGCGGGGCCGGCCAGGTGGTCGGCGGCGGAGTCACCCTCACCGGGCTCGTCTGTGCCAACGGGCACGCGAACTCCCCTGAGCGTTCAGCGTGCCGCGCCTGCGGTGGCCCGCTGCCGAGCGATCCGCGCACCGTCGTGCGCCCGCCGCTGGGCGCGGTCGAGACCACCGGTGGAGAACGGTTCGTGCTCGACCGCACCGCGATCATCGGCCGCCGCCCCAGGGCGTCCCGCGTCAGCGGGAACGAGGTGCCGCAGCTGATCACCGTCCCCAGCCCCCAGCAGGACATCTCTCGCTCGCACCTCGAGCTGCGACTCGAGGGCTGGTACGTGGTGGCGCTCGACCTCGGCAGCACCAACGGCACCACGCTGTACCGCGACGGGTACGAACCGGTGAGGCTGCGACCGCGCGAAGGCGTGGTGCTCCGTCACGGGGACCGCCTGGATCTGGGAGACGATGTGCATCTGATGTTCGGGGAGAGGGCATGAGCTCGCGCCCGCCCTCCGCGCCTCCCCGGTTGGCCGGGTACGAGTACGAGCAGCTTCTGGGCTCCGGAGGATTCGCCGACGTCTTCCTGTACCGCCAGTTCCGCCCGCAGCGGCGCGTGGCGATCAAGGTGCTGCTGTCCGACGTCCTGGATGACTCGGTGCGCAGGCAGTTCGACGCCGAGGCGAACGTCATGGCGCAGATGTCGACCCACCCATCGATCGTCACGATCCATCAGGCCGAGGTCTCCGACGACCACCGCCCGTACATCGTCATGGAGTACTGTCCACGGCCCAACTACGGGATGCGCTTCCGCAAGGAGCGGATCACCGTCGCCGAAGCGCTGCGCGTGGGAGTTCAGATCGCCGGCGCCGTCGAGACCGCGCACCGCGCGGGGATCCTCCACCGCGACATCAAGCCCGCGAACATCCTCGTCACCGACTACAACCGGCCGGCGCTGACGGACTTCGGCATCTCGATCGCGACGGGACAGGCACATGACGTCGAGGACTCCCAGGGGATGTCGATCCCGTGGTCGCCTCCGGAATTCTTCGCCGATCCTCCTCGCGCAGATGCGCGCTCCGATGTGTTCTCGCTCGCGGCGACCGTGCACTCGCTGCTCGCCGGACGGACGCCCTTCGAACGGCCCGGGCAGCGCAACACCGCCTCCGATCTGATCCATCGCATCTCCACCGAGCCGCTGGCCCCGCTGGACCGGCCGGACATCCCTGCGGAGCTCAACCGGGTGCTCTCGATCGCGATGGCGAAGGAGCAGGCCGGCCGGTACGACACCGCACTGGCGTTCGGACGCGGCCTGCAGCAGGTGGAGCTCGCGCTCTCGCTGCCCGTCACCCAGATGGACGTGCTCGATGACCGTGGGACGGGCACGGCTCACAGCGCCGAGGATGACGACCTCGACATGCACACCCGGATCCGCCAGGTCGCCACCGTGGACCCGGACTCCGGCGGCGCCACCGGTGCCGGTGGTCGGCGCAGACTCGACCCGTACGCCGGTATCGCCCCGGCGCTCGGATCGGCCTCGCCCCCGGGAAACGGAGGCCGCCGCGTCGCGCCGGGGGAGGGCCCCGACGAGGCGACCATGCTGCGTCCGGCCGGTGCAGCGCTGCCCTCCGCCTCGGCGGCCTCGCCTCTGCCGCCGCCTCCGCCAGGGGACGCGGAGCCGCAGTCTTCCGGCACTCCGGCGTGGCCGTTCGTCACGCTCGCCGCAGTGCTGGTGATCCTGTTCGGGGTCGGAGCCACCCTCGGGGCGCGACACCTCCTCACCCCCGACGAGGCTCCCGCCGCGACGGCACCGGTCAACACGCCGACCCCGCAGGGGCCTGCGCCGGAGCCGCCGACCCACGTCACGATCAAGGTCATCGATCCGGAGGACGGCACGGGAGAGCCGGGCCGAGCCCAGATCTCCTGGGAGCCTCCCGCCGGCGTCACGCAGGACGAGCACTACATCGTCCAGTGGAAGGACATGCCCTCCAACTATGAGCGCTACCAGACCAAGCACCCGGTCCACGGGGACAACTCGATCGTCCTGCAGATCCCGCCGCGGCTGCCGGACCGATGCATCACGGTCACGACGGTCGATCCCAACGGCGGCGCGAGCGTCCCGGAAGAGGCATGTCTGTGAGTGGGCTGACGGGTACGGTTCATCCATGATCGGTGATGGTGACAGAGGGGACGGCTGAGGATGGCGTCGACGATTTCGGTCGAGTTCTGCGGGGAGTGGTTCCGCGTCGAGGACGGCGAGGAGCTCACGATCGGCCGTGAGGCCGACCTCACGATCGACGAGGACAATCCCTTCCTGCACCGGCGGTTCCTCACGATCGTCCAGGTGGAGTCGATGTGGTGGCTGGTGAACATCGGTTCGCGACTGTCGGCGACCATCACCGACGGCACCGGGTCGATGCAGGCCTGGCTCGCGCCCGGCGCGCGCATCCCGCTGGTGTTCGACGTGACCAAGGTCGTCTTCACTGCAGGGCCCACCACCTACGACCTCTCCGTGCATGCCGACTCTCCCGAGTTCGCGCGGATCGCGGGGCCGGACGATCCGGCGGGGGAGACCACCGTCGGCTCCGTGCAGCTCACCCCGAGCCAGAAGCTGCTGATCCTCGCGCTCGCCGAGCCCATGCTCGTGCGCGAAGGATCGGGGATGAGCTCGGTGCCGACCTCGGCGCAGGCCTCCGCACGCCTGGGCTGGCCGCTGACGAAGTTCAACCGCAAACTGGACAACGTCTGCGACAAGCTCGACCGGCTCGGCGTGCGTGGCCTGCGCGGAGGCCCTGGCAAGCTCGCCAGCAACCGCCGTGCCCGCCTGGTGGAGCACGCCGTCTTCTCGCGCCTGGTCACCCGCGAGGATCTTCCGCTGCTGGATGAAGAGCACGACGCCGACGAGGACTGAGACCGCTTGGACCGCACTGGTCGACAGCGGCAGGTACAGCTACTGGAGCAGCGCACTGCGGGGCGCTGCGGCAGGCGGGCGAGGGGCCCGCTGAGGGGGAGGATCACCGATGCGCATCAAGCTCACGTTGCGCAGGCCCGAGGAGCGGCTGACCGATCTGGAGGTCACGGCGGACGCCACCGCGACGGTCGCCGATGTCGCCGGCGCCCTGTACTCCGCGGACCCGCTGCGCAGCGACATGGAGGCGCCGGAGGGGTTGACGCTGCAGGTCCAGGACCCCGGCGCAGGCTCCGGGGCCAAGGGCGTGCGCTCCCTGGATCGTGAGATCGACCTGATCCAGGCCGGTCTGCGCTCCGGCAGCGTGGTCTCGATCGCGAGATCGTCCACCGAGTACGCCACCCGCTCCGAATCGCGCGGCGCAGCGGTGGCCCTGATGCGCGTCCTGACAGGCCCGGAGGCGGGGCGCGAGTTCCCGCTGCCCACCGGTTCCAGCGTGATCGGACGCGAGGGGGACCTCGATGTCCGCATCGCCGACCCGATGCTCTCGAAACGGCATGCGCGCATCAACGTCGGCGACACGATCGAGATCGTCGACCTGCAGTCCTCCAACGGCGTGGTGATCGGTGGAGAGCAGGTCCAGCGCGCCGTGATCGGCCCCTCGGACACGGTGCTGATCGGGCAGACGACGTTCTCGGTGATCGCGCTGCACCGGCTCGGCGGCACCGCCCCGAGCTCCCCGGTGGTCGAGTTCAACCGCTCGCCCCGCGTCGTGCCGCGATTCCCCTACCGGCCGCTCAAGGCGCCCACCCCGCCGAAGGAGCCGCAGCCGCAGTTCTTCCCGATCTTCATGCTGTTCGCCCCGATCCTCATGGGCGGCTTCATGTTCTCGCTGACCCGCAGCCCGTTCTCGCTGATGTTCGTGTTCATGATGCCGATGATGGCCACGGCCGGGTACCTGAACCGCAAGTTCCAGCAGAAGAAGATGCTGGAGAAGCAGATCGAGAACTTCGAGGAGGGGCTGGCCTCACTCAAGCGCCGGGTCACCGCTGCGCAGGACCTCGAGCGGGCCGTGCGCCTGGTCGAGGCGCCCTCGGCGGCGGACACGGTCGACGCCGCCTTCCGGCTGGGCCGGCTGCTGTGGACGCACCGTCCCGAGCACAACGCCTTCGGCACGGTGCGGCTGGGGCTGGGCATCGCCGAGTCCCGGGTGGGGATCGAGATGCCCGGGGAGAATGACGCGATCCCCAAGTACTACGACATGCTCGATGACATGAACGAGGAGTACAAGCTGATCGCCGGGGTGCCGGTGGTCGCCGAGCTCCGCTACGCGGGCAACCTCGGGGTCGCCGGCGGCGGCGAGGAGGCCGACGGGGTCGCCCGCGGCATCGTCACCCAGCTCTTCTCCCTGCACTCGCCGGCGGAGGTCGCGATCGCGGCGATCACCTCGCGCTCCAGCCGTGAGATGTGGCAGTGGCTGAAGTGGCTCCCGCACACCTCGAGCCCGCATTCGCCGCTGCCCGGCGACCATCTGGCCGACACGCCGGGGCGAGGCAGCTCCCTGATGGCGCGCATCGAGGAGCTCATCGAGCAGCGCGCCGGGGAGGCACCGCCCTCGCTGCGCACCCCGATGACGGCGGACATCACCCAGGAGCCCCCGATCCCGCCCGAGCCGATGACCCCTCACCTGGTGGTGGTCATCGAGGACGACGCCCCGGTGGACAGGGCACGACTGGTGCGCATCGCCGAGCGCGGCCCGGACGTCGGCGTGCATGTGATCTGGTGCGCCTCCAACGTCGCCGCGCTGCCCGCCGCCTGCCGCACCTACGTCTCCGTCGAGGAGTCGGTGGAGGGCGCGAGCGCGGGGCACGTGCGCGTGGGGGAGAGGTTCTACCCCGTCACCGTCGAGACCGTCTCGGTGGAGGTGGCCACGGGCGTGGCCCGCCACCTCTCCCCGGTGGTCGACGCCGGTGTCCCCATCGATGACGACTCCGACCTCCCGCGCGCCATCTCCTATCTCAAGCTCGGCGGCATGCAGATGGCCGAGGACCCGAACCACATCATCGAGCGCTGGAAGGAGAACAACTCCCTCACCCCCCGCGACGGCTCCGAACCGCAGCGCCGCAAGCACGATGCGAACCTGCGCGGGCTGATCGGTCACAACGGTCAGGACGCCTTCCACCTCGACCTGCGCACCAACGGACCGCATGCCCTGGTGGGCGGCACCACCGGTGCCGGCAAGTCGGAGTTCCTCCAGGCATGGGTGCTGGGCATGGCCACTGCCCACAGCCCCGACCGCGTGACGTTCCTGTTCGTCGACTACAAGGGCGGGGCGGCGTTCGCCGACGCGGTCGAGCTCCCCCACACCGTCGGCCTGGTCACCGACCTGTCCCAGCACCTGGTGCGCCGCGCCCTGACCTCCCTGCGTGCCGAGCTGCACCATCGCGAGCACCTGCTGAACCGCAAGAAGGCGAAGGACCTGATCTCCCTCGAGCGCACCGGCGATCCGGAGGCGCCGCCCAGCCTGATCATCATCGTGGACGAATTCGCGGCGCTGGCGAAGGAGATCCCCGAGTTCGTGGACGGCGTCGTGGACGTCGCCGCCCGAGGGCGTTCGCTGGGGCTGCACCTGATCCTCGCGACCCAGCGGCCCGCCGGCGTCATCAAGGACAACCTCCGCGCCAACACGAACCTCCGCATCGCGCTGCGCATGGCCGACGAGGCCGACTCCAAGGACATCCTGGGTGACAAGATGGCGGCGCATTTCGACCCGGGCATCCCGGGCCGAGGGGCGGCCAAGACCGGGCCCGGTCGCATCGCGACCTTCCAGACGGGATATGCGGGCGGCTGGACCACGAACGAGCCCGAGCGGGCACGGATCGACATCGTCGAGAAGGACTTCGGCACCGGTGAGCAGTGGGACATCCCTTCCCCGCCCACCAAGGAGGTCAAGGACCCCGGCCCCAATGACATCGCGCGCGTGGTCGCGACCGTGAAGGCGGCGGCGCAGAGCGCCGGTGTGCCGGCTCCGCGCAAACCGTGGCTCTCCGAGCTGGCCGATGCCTACGACCTCTCCCGCCTGCCCAGCCGACGTACCGACGAGGAGCTCCTGCTGGGCGTCATGGACGTCCCGGAGGACCAGGCCCAACCGACGATCTCCTACTACCCGGACCGCGACGGGAACATGGCGATCTACGGCACCGGCGGCTCCGGCAAATCCACCACTCTGCGAACCTTCGCGATCTCCGCGGCCTCGACCGTCAGGGGCGGACCGGTCAACGTGTACGGGCTCGACTTCGGCGCCTCGGGGCTGACGATGCTGGAGGAGCTGCCGCATGTGGGGTCGATCATCTCCGGCGACGACGAGGAACGGGTCATCCGTCTCCTGCGCACCCTGCGCGGGTTGATCGACGAGCGCGCCAAGCGCTTCGCCACGGTGCGTGCGGGAACCGTCACCGAGTACCGGGAGCTCGCAGGGAAGCCCGACACGCCCCGCATCCTGCTCCTGGTCGACGGCATGGCCGCGTTCCGCGAGGCCTACGACTACTCGAACCTCAGCAAGTGGTTCACCGCCTTCGTCCAGATCGCGACGGACGGACGCCAGGTGGGCGTGCATGTCATCGTCACCGGCGACCGTCCCAACGCGATCCCCACCTCGCTCGGCTCCTCCATCCAGCGGCGGCTCGTCCACCGCATGGCCAGCGACGACGACTACGCATCGTTCGGCGAGCCGAAGGACGTCCTGGATGGCAGCTCCCCTCCCGGACGCGCCATCCAGGACGGCCATGAGGTCCAGGTCGCGGTGCACGGCGGCGACGCGAACGTGGCCCTCCAGTCCCGCGAGGTCAGCAAGCTCGCCGAGGCGATGCGCCGGGCCGGAGTGCCCGAGGCCCCGGCGATCGAGCGCCTGCCCGAGCGGGTCGAGCTCTCCGAGCTGCGCCGCACCGTCGGCGGGAAGCCGGTGCTGGGCCTGTCCGACGAGACGCTCTCGGAGATCACCTACGAGCCGCGCGGCGCGTTCATGGTCACCGGGCCGATGGGGTCCGGTCGCACCACCGCGATGCTGTCCATCGCGAGCGGCCTCAAGGCGATGGACGAGCCGATGCGGCTGGTCCGCTTCTCCTCACGGCGGACCCCGCTGACCGGGCTGCCGATCTGGGACGTCGAGGCGTCGGACCCGGAGACCGTGCGGGAGCTGGCCTCCCAGCTGCGCCGGACGGTCGAGTCCGGCGTAGTGGCCGAGGGCAAGCTCGCGCTGTTCATCGATGGGGTCGCCGACTTCACCGGAAGCGGTGTGGAGAACGACCTCGACAAGCTGATCCGGGCCAGCACCCGGGAGGGGCAGTTCGTGGTGGGCGAGAACGAATCCGCCTCCTGGTCGCAGGCCTACGTGCTCGCCCAGCCCTTCAAGGCGGGGCGCCGCGGTCTGCTGCTGCAGCCGAGCGACATGGACGGCGATTCACTGCTCGGCACCCCGTTGGGGAGGATCCGTCGCACGGACTTCCCTGCCGGGCGGGGGTTCCTCGTCTACGGTGGGCGTGCGATGAAGCTGCAGGTCGCGCAGGTCACCACTGGCTGACCCAGTGCGGAGGGGCGCCCCGCGCGGCAGCGCGGGGGACGGGCACGGCGCTGTTCCCCGGGCCTCCTCGGCCCGTTCATCCCCATGGGGACTCCTCCCCATGGCCCGGACCCGCTGAGCGTTCTACAGTGAAGCCTGTCGACCACGACAGCAGGCCGGTGCACTGACCAGGGCGCGGGCGCGAGGCACCAGGAAGGGGAACCCGAACCGTGAACGCCACCAAGGGTATGAACGTCGAAGAGGTCCGGCGGATGTCGGCCCAGCTCCGGGATGCGGCCGAGGAGATCACTCGTATCGAGCAGGAGCTGACCCGCGGTCTGGAGAGCGTGGACTGGACCGGGCCCGATGCCGATCGTTTCCGCGGCCAGTGGTCCTCGGAGATGGTCCCGGCCATGCAGCAGATCATGACCTCGGTCAACGAGCTGGGCGAGTCGGCGGAGCGCAACGCCGCCGAGCAGGAGTCGACCTCCTCGAACTGATCGGGGACGCGCCCGCATCCGCTCTCGCGACCGTGCACGAGGCCCGAACGGGGACACCGTTCGGGCCTCGTCGCCGACTGGTATGTTTGGCGCCGTCAGTGGTGGGAGGAACGGAGCTATTCCATGGCGAAGAGGATCGCGTACCCGAGTGCTGACTTTCCCGGGCCACCGCGGATCAGCATCGACGTCCCGGACGAGTGGGAGCCTCTGACCGTCCCGGGAGTCCAGCTCGCCGTCGCACAGCCGCGGATGGAGGGCAGGTTCCGAGCCAACGTGGTGATCACCGTGCAGCGGTTCGGGCCTGGCTTCACCCTCGAGTCGGCGCAGGAGGGTCTGGAGCAGCGCAAGGCCGCGCTGCCCGAGCTGGAGGAGCTCGGCACGGGACCGATCGAGGTCCAGGGGAGGACCTGGATCGCGAGCGAGTACGGATACACCCAGCCGGGCCGGCCCACCGTCGTCCAGGCCGCGCGCTACGCGGTCCTCGACCGCGACGGTGTCGCGACGGACGTGCTGGAGATCGTCGGCAGCTGCGGCGCAGAGAGCGCTGACGACGAGATCGAGGCGGTCCGCGCCATCCAGGACTCCGTGCGCCTGACCATGGACTGAGACCGCGCACCTCCACCGCCGCTCGTCTCCATCGCCGCACTCCGGTGCGCGGGCCGCGGGCACCCGGCGATCGGTCCGGCCCGCGCCGGGAGGGGAGCGCGGTGCCGCTGGACCTCCGGCGGTCAGCACGGTGCGCCCGAACCATGGGCACCAGGATGGGCACGGGCCTCCATCCACATCGCTTGAGACCGCCCATGAGGCCTCTCACCTGCGGGTATGTCCGTTCCTGGCTATGTGGAGGAGCATGGGGAGTTGTCCCCATCGCCATGCGGGGGCGGGCGCTCTAGGGTGGTGTCATCACCTGGGGAACAGGGACGAGGAAGCGGTCAGGGACCGTGGAGGTCCACTCCGGTGGGTGGGCACAGTTTTCACTACGACATGGAGGACACCATGAAGAAGGGCATGAACCCTGAGCTCGTCGCTCAGATGGGGCAGCAGATCACTCAGGCCGGCGAGGATGCCATGGCCGCCTACACCGAGGTCGCGGGCCGTGTCGAGGGGCTCGACTGGACCGGCGAGGACCGGGACAGGTACGTGAGCGACTTCAGCTCCACCGTGCAGAACCTCGTGCAGCAGCTGCAGACGCAGTGCGCGGAGTTCGGCGAGCGGGCCAGGACGAACGCGGACCAGCAGCGCACCGCGTCCTCCTGATCGCCAGGAATTCACAGACTTTTCGTTCGTAGTACTGCAGCCTCGGCCACTCGGGGCGGAAGGGGTATGACATGGCTTTCAAGGGAATGAATCCGGATGAGGGGCGCGAGGTCGGTCAGGCAGTGACCGATGCCGGCCAGCGGATCATGGAGATCATCGGCGATATGACGCCGGTCGTCAACGGCGTGGAGTGGGTCGGCCCGGACTACGACTCGTACCGCGAGGACTGGAACGGTCTGATCAGCGGGACGCTGTCGACCCTGGTCGAGACGCTCCAGGAGAAGGGCAGGCTGCTCAACCAGCACGCTGAGGAGCAGGACGAGACCTCCAACCTCGGCTGAGCCGACGCTCGAGGTCCAGCATGCGGAAGGCCCCGCACCCGGCAAGGGTGCGGGGCCTTCCTGCATCCCCAGTGTGCCCCGGCCCGCCCGGGCGGGCGCGCCGGGGCACCGCTGCGTCAGCGGTAGTTGACGAACTGGAGCGCCACGTCCAGATCCTTGCCCTTCAGCAGCGCGATGACGGACTGCAGGTCGTCACGGCTCTTGGAGGACACCCGCAGCTCGTCGCCCTCGATCCGCGCCTTGACCCCCTTGGGGCCCTCGTCCCGGATCAGCTTGGCGATCTTCTTCGCCTCGTCGGTGGCGATGCCCTCCTTGAGCGCAGCCCCGAGCCGCATGTCCTTGCCCGACTGCTTCGGCTCGCCCACGTCCAGTGCTTTGAGGGAGATGCCGCGACGCACCAGCTTGGACTGCAGCACGTCGAGCACCGCGAGCACTCGCTCCTCGGCATTGGCCGTCATCATGATCTCGTCACCGCTGAGGGTGATCGAGGCTCCCGTGCCGCGGAAGTCGTAGCGCTGCCCGACCTCCTTCACGGCCTGGTTGACCGCGTTGTCGATCTCCTGGCGATCGAGCTTGCTGACGATGTCGAACGATGAATCTGCCACGTGGCTCCTTCCCTTCGCGCGGCCGCCCGCGAGGGCCGCCGCCTCACTGTCCACCAGCCCGGGGCGGGCTGTGACGCTCTTCATGCACTTCGGGCCGCTTCTCGGTTCGCGCCGAGGCCTGGGTCCCGCTATGCTTGTTCAGGTCCGCTTCCGGCGGCCACACGATCTCGATCGGGTGGATGACGGGAGCAGTCACGGCAGATTACCCGAGTGGCCAAAGGGAGCTGACTGTAAATCAGCTGGCATTGCCTTCGTGGGTTCGAATCCCTCATCTGCCACCGCGGAGGGTCCATGTGATCCGAAGCACCGGGGCCGGCCCCCGAATTGCCTCCGGGCGATGAGGCGGGTAAGGTTTACCGGGTTGCCCTGATAGCTCAGTCGGCAGAGCGTCTCCATGGTAAGGAGAAGGTCAAGGGTTCGATTCCCTTTCAGGGCTCTGATTGGATGCGGCGGCCCGGTCTCATTCGAGATCGGGCCGCTTC
>JAAZLF010000083.1 GCA_012799425.1 Actinomycetales bacterium
AGCGGCATGTCCCCCGAGGTCTCCTGCTCGGGATCGCGCCCGCCGCCGGCGCGGAAGACGGCCTCGGCATTCGCGGGGTGGCGCTCGGCGGCGAGCTGGGCGGCCCGTTCCTCGGCCCAGTCGAACAGCTCGGCACCCAGCCCCCTCCGGCGGCGGGCAGGATCGACACCGCCCATCAGCTGGCAGCGCACCCGGCCGTCACGGTCCAGGGAGGTGTGGACGTCGACGGCCACGAAGGCGATCAGCGTCTCCCCCTCGCGCACGGCGAGGGTGTCGCGCTCGAGGTCGAGCCCCGGCATGGTGAGCCATTCGCGGATGCTGGGCTCCTCGGCCGGTTCTCCCTGCTGCTCCGCCGCCTCGATGCGGTTCAGCAGCGCGGTCAGCGCAGGGACGTCGTCGAGGGTGAGCGGGGAGCGGGTCATCGCGATGTCGGTGGAGGTCACCGGACCAGTCTAGGGAGCGATCGAGCGAGGACCGGCACGGGACCGAGCAGGGTCGCCTGCCCGCCGTGCCGGCCCCCGCCGGCCCTCAGGCCTCGTCCTCGTAGGCGGCCCGCTGCTGCTGGATCCCCCGCAGGCGCGCGAGATCGAGCTTGCGACCGCGCTCGAAGTCGACCACGCCGTTCTTCTCCTGGAACACGTCGGTCAGCTGCGTGTAGCAGTAGCCGAACATCAGCGGATCCTCGAGCAGCACCCGGGTCAGGCCCTCGAAGCGCTCGTAGAGCTGCTCCTCGCTGCGCACCCGCTCGCCGTAGCCCCAGGACTGAGCGGCGTTGTTCCCGGCGCGTCCCGCATCCTCGGCGGCCTCCTGGGCCTCGCGAGCCTCCTGCTCGTTCCACCAGATCCCGCCGTACTCAGAGACGAAGTAGGGCTGACCGGCGAAGGGCAGGGAGAAGGAGCCGTCGGCGAAGGGCATCTCATCGGGCCCGAGCTCGCGGCCGTTGGCCCACGGCTCGCCGTCGGCCAGGGGCGCCTGCTGGGCCCGGAACCGCTCGACATCCTGCTCGTAGGAGTGGGAGTCGTAGATGTCTGCGCCGCGCACCCGGTGGGAGTAGCCCGAGGCGTCGAGCACCGGACGGCTGGGATCGGCGAGCTTGGTCGCGTCGTACATCGCCTGGGTGACGTCGTCGAGCTGGGTGAGGCGGTCGTGACGCACCTGATGGGTCTCGTTCAGCGGGCACCAGCCGATGATGCTGGGGTGGCTGAGGTCGCGCTCGACGGCCTCGACCCACTGCCCGATGAACGAGGCGGTGGGCTGCTGGTTGTCGCCCATCGGGCCGAACCCGGAGATGCCCCAGTCGCCGAACTCGCCCCAGATCAGGTAGCCGTACAGGTCCGCCCAGAAGAGCATGCGCTGCTCGAAGACCTTCTGATGCAGGCGTGCGCCGTTGAACCCGGCCTCGAGGGCGAGGCGGATGTCGGTGGTCATCGCCGCGTCGCTCGGGGAGGTCATGAAGGACTCCTCCCAGTAGCCCTGATCGAGCACGAGGCGCTGGAAGACCTTCTCGCCGTTGATCCGGAACTCGTGATCGCGCAGCGTCGTGGCGCGCAGCCCCGCATAGGAGCGGACCTCGTCGAGCACCGCGCCGTCGGCGCCCAGCAGGCGCACGGAGAGGGCATACAGCTCGGGGGCGCCGGGGCCCCAGATCCGCACGGCCTCCTCAGGGATCACCAGCTCCAGGTGCGGGGCGAGGTCGAGGTCGGCGCGCACCTCGGCGCGGGCGACCTCCTCGCCGCCCGGCTCGGAGGCGACCACCTCGAGGCGGGCGCCGCGGGTGCTGCGGGACAGCGGCACGGTGATCGCGAAGGAACTCCCGGCGAGGGACGGGGTCACTCGCAGCGAGCGGATCTCATCGGCGGGGACGCCCTCGAGCCAGACGCTCTGCCAGATGCCGGTGGTGCGGTGGTACGAGGCGTGGGTGGCGTTGTACCAGGTGGACTGCTTGCCACGTGCTTGCGGGACATCGTGGGGATCGCGGGCACGCACCACGATCTCGACCTCGGAGCCGGGGCCGATGCCCGGCACGTCGGAGAGATCGGCCGCGAAGGGCGTGAAGCCGCCGCGGTGGCGGGCCACCTCGACGCCATCCGCCCAGACCGTGGTGTCGTGGTCGACGGCCTCGAAGCGCAGGACCGGGCGCAGGCCCTCCCACTCCCCCGGAACCGTGACCGTGCGGCGGTACCAGACGGCGTTGAGGAAGTCGCGGTTCCCGATCCCGGAGGCCTCGGTCTCCGGCGCGAAGGGCACGGTGATGGTCCCGGTCAGGTCGCGTTCGAGGAGACCGCGCTCGCGACCGGAGTCGCCCTGGTCGATCTCGAACTGCCAGGTGCCGTTGAGCGTCATCCACGTAGGCCGCTGCAGCTGGGGGCGCGGATGCTCGGGGCGCGGGACATCCGCGCCTCCCGCAAGCGGTGCATCGAGGAGGGCGGCGAGCCCCTCGGCACGGGAGAACAGGTCAGCGAGCGGCTCGGGCAGGTCTGCGGGGCGAACGGTCATGGGGCGGCTCCTCGGATCGAGATCGGCACTGATCGGTCGATCCCAGTCAAGCGCAAACTCGCCCGAGTTGCAACGTGAGAATTTCGGCTTCCCCGCCACCACCACGGACCACCCTCCCAGCCCTCCTCGACGTCGAGGAGGCAGCCCTCAGCTGAGCTGCTGCGCCACGGTGGATCCGCGCTCGACCAGCCGGTGCCCGACCACCGTCTCCGACCCCGCGGCGGCCTCGCCCCCCGCCTCGGCGAGCGCCGCATCCAGCGCTGCGGAGATCAGCGCTTCGAGCTCCGGGGCGATGGTGGTGAGCCCGGGGCGGGACCATGCCGCCTCCGGGATGTCATCCCAGCCCACCACGGCGACCTGCTCCGGGACGTCCACCCCGTGCTCGAGGAGGGCAGCGAGCGCGCCCAGGGCGAGCAGGTCGTTGCCGGCGACGACGGCGTCCACCTCGAGACCCGCCTCGAGCACCGCCTCCATCTCCCGCCGACCGGCCCCGCGATCCCAGTGCGCGACCGTGCGGATCAGTTCGGGCTCCACGGAGATGCCCGCGAAGCGCAGCGCGGCCCGGAAGCCCGCGAGCCGGTCCGTGGCAGTGGAGCGCACGGCACCGTCGACGCCCAGGAACAGCAGCCGCTCCCGACCCTGTCCCACGAGGTGGTGCACCACATCTACGGCGGAGGCGACGTTGTCGATGGCCACGTGGGAGATCTCCGCGGCCGCCGGCAGTCGCTCGCCCAGCAGGACCACCCGGGGCCCTCCGCCCGCGAGCAGATCGGCCGGCGCGAGCGCCGTCGGAGAGATGATCACGGCGTCGACAGGGCGGGGAGCGAGCCCACGCACATGCGCGCGCTCGGTCTCGGCCAGCCCCAGGGAGACCTCGACGCTCACGGTGTAGCCACGCTCGCGGGCTGCGACCTGCATCAGCTCGGCGAGCCGCGCGAAGTAGGGATTCTGCAGCTCGGGAACCACCAGCGCGATCGTGCGCGTGGGACCGCCCCGCAGCTCGCGACCCACATGGTTGGGGACATAGCCGAGCTCCTCGATCGCCTGCTCGACCCGAGCGCGGGTCTCCTCGCGCACCACCGGGCGGGCATTGACCACGTTGGAGACGGTCTTCCAGGAGACGCCGGCGTGCTGGGCGACGTCCTTGATGCTCACGCGGCGCGCCATCGGCTCTCCTGGGTCGGGTGGGATCACGGTACTTGCGGTCGAGGGTACCGGAGGGCATGATGCTGTCCCACGTGGGAATCCTAGGTGGTGATGCCGCTGTCGCGCTCGATCATGGTGGCGGTGTCGATCTTCGTCTTCATCGGGGCATGGAACAACTTCCTGTGGCCCTTCATCGTCACCAACTCCCCGGCCCTGATGACGATCCCGGTGGGCATCGGCACGGTGGAGAACGCCTACGGTCTGCAGTACGCGCAGTCGATGGCGAGCGCGATCGTGGGCGGACTGCCGCTGCTGATCGTGTTCCTGCTCTTCCAGCGGCAGATCGTCAAGGGCTTCGCCTCGGCGGGCCTGGGAGGTGGCCAGTGAACGGGCCCGTCCGCCGCACGGCTGACTCGGTGGTATGTCACAACTGCCTGCCGGTCCATCGCCAGCGGGAGCCCATGCACGTACTGTGAGCAGGAGTGCCGTTCTCCCGCCGCGGCACAGGTCCCGGCAGGCTCCGCCCCCGGTGACACCGTCGGCCGAGGAGAGCTGCCCTGGAGCAGCACCGCATGCCGACGCCCCGGGCAGGACTGCATCACACAGAACGGATCACCTTTCGTGACCACCCCTGATTTCGCACGCCTCGGCGTGCCCTCCGTCCTGGTCGGCGCCCTCGCGCCCCGGGGCATCGTCGAGCCCACGCCGATCCAGGCCGCGACGCTGCCGGACTCCCTGACCGGTCGCGACGTGCTGGGCCGCGGCCGCACCGGCTCGGGCAAGACCTACGCCTTCCTGCTGCCGCTGGTGTCCCGCCTGATCGCGG